>JBGTBZ010000366.1:0-13583 GCA_041749155.1 Phycisphaerae bacterium | reverse complement strand
GGGGCTCCTTACGGCGGGACTGGCGGCGGGGTGGTTTGGCGCGTCCTGGAGTGCCCCGGTGATCAGCGATCCGGCGATTCAGCCCCGGCCGGCTGTGCGATTTGCGCTCGCAGCCCCCGAGGGCACCGAGCTGGCCAACGTGGATAGCGCGAATCTGTGCCCGGTGGCAATCTCGCCGGACGGCCAGCGCATCGCATTCGTCGTCAAGGTCGCCGGGCAGGAGCAGATATGGGTCCGAGAGCTTGCGTCCGGCGAATCGCGCGAACTCGCCACCGCCCGCGGCGGCATCGGGCCTTTCTTTTCCCCAGATGGACGAAATGTCGGCTTCTACCGCGAAGGCCGCATCATGCGCGCCAGCCTCGATGGCGGGCCGGCTTCTCCGGTGTGCCTGGCGGCACGGCCCAATGCGCGGCTGGCGTGGCTGAAGAACGGCCGGATCGTCTTCACCGGGAGCATAGGGCAGGGCCTCTTCTGGGTGAGCGCCGAGGGCGGCGAGCCGGCCTTGCTCGCCGAAACGGATCGCAATAGAGCGGATACCGAGGGCGGGACCAGGCCGATCATCGGTTTCGGTGGCGCCCAGCCGCTGCCGGACGGGCGGCACGTCATCTGCCCGATCTGGAGCGGAAGCACGCTGGACGACTACGAGCTGGTCGTCGTGGACAGCGAGACCGGAAAGCTGGAACACATCCTCCAGCAGGCTGCCATGCCCTCTGTGCTTGACAGCGGCATCCTTGTCTTCCTGCGCAACGCGACGTTGCTCTCGGTGGAGTTCGACCTCCAGACGCGCCGGCCCGTTGGCCAGCTTGTGCCTGTCCTCCAGGGGGTTCTGGCCGACAGTTGGGCGGGCGACGGACAGTTTGCCATCTCCGCGGGTGGCACCATTGTCTACACGCCTGGCGGACGCACCGGTGAGGACCGCCGCCTCGTCCGCATTGATCGTGAGGGCACTGCCACACCCATGGGCGGGTCGGATGCCTTCGTCGGGCAGTCGCTAGCCTCTCCCGACGGCCGATACCTGGCAGTCTCCACGTTGCGGCGCAAGCTGGAGTTGTGGGTGTATGACCTGGAGCGCCGGACGATGTCCCTCGTCAATGGCGAAGGAGAGCCCTACGAGCCCGTCTGGTCACCCGACGGTACCGAGCTGGCTTTTGCCCTCGAAGGCCGTCATGGCGCCGTCGTGCGCAAGGAGATCTTCTCCGCGTCGCCGCCACGCGTGATCCTTCAGGAGAGCGATCTCTACCCTGCCGCCTGGACGGACGGCGGGCGGACGCTCCTGTTTACCCATCACAACTGGAAGGCCAACAACCAGGGAGACATCGTCGCGCTGGATCTGGAAGCACCCGCCGGCACCCCGCCACGACCGATCATCGCAACGCCTGTGGACGAGTGGGGAGCGCGGGTGTCCCCAGACGGGCGGTGGATGATGTACGTGTCAGACGTGTCAGGCCAGTCCGAGGTGTACCTGGCACGGATGCCGTTCGACGGCAAGACATGGCAGGTTTCGATCGGTGGAGCGGGAGGGCCAATGTGGGATAGCAAGGGAGAGGCGTACTTCGTCAGCGACGAGCAGGATGTGCTGGCCGCCCGGCTGACATTGAAAGCGGACGGCGAGCCGGTGATCGGGGAACCAGAGAGGCTGTTCAACCTGAAGCCGATCGTGGCGTCGGCGAGCTGGGGGGCGGTAGCCCTCCTGCCCGACGGCAGCTTCGTGGGCGTCGCGCCAGCCTCCTGGGAGCTCGAGCCGCTGGGCCTGACGGTGATCGTGAACTGGGGCGATGAGATCACCGAAAGGGTCCAGAAGACGGGCCAGCCGTGACGCGTGGTGAGCCCGGTTCCGCTGGCCGAGGGCCGGGCTCCTACCATTCCCAGGTGCCCCGATTCGTCCATTACGTCTCCTCCCCCGACGGATTCCGGGCCGCCCGGAGCGATCTGCTCACCACCGTGACGGGGCTCCCGGCTTGGGGGCGGTTCATCGTCTTCGTGCTGTCCCTGCCGGGCATTGTCCTGATCGGCTTGTCTCTTCTGGCACTGGCGGCTAGTATCGCGACCCTTTTGCTGCTGACGGTGCCGGCCTACGGCCTGCTGCGGCGCCTGGCGGACTGGCTCGGCGGCAGGGGGAATGAGACACTGCCCGACCAGATCCGCGGCCCGGTATCGCGACCGGCCCGCAAGGTGGAGGCGACGGTCATCGATTGAGCAGCCCCGGGATCACGAGCCATGGCCAAGGAAATCACCAACCAGTTCAAGATCATGGCCCCCGGCGGAACCGCGACACCCGCGCCGCCCATTGGGCCGGCGCTGGGGCAATATGGAGTGAAC
This sequence comes from Phycisphaerae bacterium, assembly GCA_041749155.1. Classification (GTDB taxonomy): domain Bacteria; phylum Planctomycetota; class Phycisphaerae; order Tepidisphaerales; family Tepidisphaeraceae; genus JAEZED01. The sequence continues at coordinate 11,264 of JBGTBZ010000366.1, read as the reverse complement.
CCGGGGCAGTTCATCCAGCAGTTCAACGCCGCTACCCAGCACATCAAGGGTCAGATGGTCGGCGTGGTCATCACGACTTTCAAGGACCGCAGCTTCACCTTCGAGATCAAGAGCAGCCCCGCCAGCACTCTGGTGGCGAAGGCCGCGGGCATCCAGAAGGGCAGCGGCGAGCCCAACAAGAACAAGGTCGGCAAGATCTCGATGGATCAGTGCCGGCAGATCGCCAAGGAAAAGTTCAGCGACATGAACGCCTTCGACCTGGACAAGGCCGCCCTGCAGATCGCGGGGACCGCCCGAAGCATGGGCGTCGAGGTTGCCTAGTGAAGGGTTTCGGCCCACCACGGCCGCTAAATGTGGGAGCTTCAGAAAGGAAGCGAAACATATGGCTACCACCACAAAGCCCGCCTCCGCGGCGGACAGGCTCCTTGCGAAGCGCGGAAAGCGCTACAAGTCCGCCGCCGCAAAGACGCCGCAGACGGCGGTTGCGGTTGACGCCGCCGTCGCGCTGATCAAGGGATTCGACCAGCCCAAGTTCGATCAGACCGTGGAGCTGATCTTCAACCTTGGGGTCGATCCGACGCACGCGGACCAGGCGATCCGATCGAGCATCAGCCTGCCGCACGGCATCGGCAAGTCGAAGCGTGTGGTGGCGTTCACCAGCGACCCGGGCCGCGCCCAGGCCTGCCTTGACACCGGCGCCATCCGGGCCGGCGGGGAAGAACTGGTCAGCGAAATCGAGAAGTCCGGCTTCAGCGACTTTGACGTGGCAATCGCGACGCCAGACATGATGCGCTTCGTGGGCCGGCTGGGTAAGACGCTGGGCCCCAAGGGCCTGATGCCCGCCCCCAAGGCCGGCACTGTGACCCCGGACATCGAGAACGCCGTCCGCGAGTACGCCGCCGGCAAGCTCGAGTTCCGCACGGACAAGCAGGGCAACGTCCACACCGTCGTCGGCAAGGTCAGCTTCGACAACCACAAGCTCACAGAGAACATCAACGCGATGGTGTCCCGCATCAAGAGCCTCAAGCCCGCCGCCTCCAAGGGGCAGTACATCAGGAAGGCCGTGCTGAAGGGGTCGATGACCCCCGCCGTCCCGCTCCAGGTTGCCTGACGTCTCCAAGACCACCGAAAACGGACAAAAAGCCATGAGCAAGCGAGTTAAAGCACTACTGGAACAGGACCTGGAGCAGCGCTTGGGCGGCGTGGATGCCGTCGCCGTCATCAATCCGCGCGGGATCGACGCGATCAAGACCAATAAGCTCCGCCGAACCATGGCCGACCGCGGGATCAAGATGACCGTGGTAAAGAACACGCTGGCCAAGCGTGCGGGCGGGCGGATCGGCATCGAGGGGTTCCAAGCCCTGCTGGAAGGCCCCAGCGCGGTGGTTTACGGCGTCCCGAAGGCTGACGGCGAGGCCACGGCCATCGGCAACGTCTGCCGGCTGCTCATGGAGCAGAAGAAGGACAAGAGCCTCGCGGAGATCCTGGAGCTTCGCGGCGTCTTCTTCGATGGGGAGGTCTACCACGGCGAGGCGGGCGTGGAGAAGGTCAGCAAGTTCCCGACACGTGAGGAGGCGATCGCCCAGGTGCTTGGCGCGATCCTCGGGGCGGGCGGTAGCCTGCTGGGCGCGCTCCAGGGTCCTGGCGGGGCGCTGGGAGGCATTCTGAAGACCATCGAGCAGAAGTATGGGGGAAGCGAGGCAGCGTGAGACCCCGGCACTGGAGTGCTGGGGCATGGCAGGGCGAAAGGAACAACCAGTCGTGTGCCTGACTGGCCCCTAACGGGGTTAAATGCCTGCAGCGTGCGGGCGCCTCTCAGGCGATGACGATTCGACAGCGGCTCATCCACGACACGGATGAAGGAACGAAGACATGTCTGACACTGCAACCGTTGAAGTTTCCAGCGAAATCAAGGGGCTTGGCGACCAGCTAGCGAATTTGACGCTCAAGCAGGCCGTGGAACTGAAGGACTACCTGAAGGAAGCCTATGGCATCGAGCCCGCCGCCGGCGGGGCGGTCATGATGGCCGCCGGCCCGGCCGCGGCTGCCGAGGAGAAAGAAGAGCAGACCAGCTTCGACGTCGTGCTCAAGAGCTTCGGCGACGCGAAGATGAACGTGATCAAGACCGTGCGCTCCCTTACAGGCCTGGGCCTCAAGGAGGCCAAGGATCTGGTCGAAGGGGCCCCCAAGGTCGTCAAGGAGGGCGTGGACAAGGACGAGGCCGAGCGAATCAAGAAGGAGCTCACCGAGGCCGGTGGCGAGGTCGAGCTCAAGTAAGCTGACTTCGTATTACGAAGCTACAAACCCCGCGAAGCCCACGGGCATGCCGTCCGTGGGCTTTGCCGTGGGGGTTGAAGCGCCGTTTTTTCGCAGTTTGACGCGGAAACAGCCCCCTCCTAACATCCCACCGTCGGCGTTGACTAGGCGTGGTCTAACAAGTTCGTAGAAACGGCCCGGCCGCTTCTTGGTTCCTGAGAAGTGGGCGCGGTCGTCGTGTCGTTGGAGCCGGGCGGAATCCAGACGATTCAGCCAACTGCCCGGGTCCCGGAAGCCAGCACAAATCCGCTGCTCCCTCGCGAGCATGCCGGCCGGCGCTGCCTTCTGCTCATAACGACGCCCGAGCTTGTCCCGCTCCTCCGTCCCTGGCTCGCAACGCGAGCCCGGCAACGCCGACCCGGGGCCCCACGGCCCCCGGCGGATTGTTTCGCGACGCCCGAAGCACCGCCGACATCCTGATCGACCAAGAGCGGCGGGTTTCGCCAGTCTCAACTGCAGGCTAAGGACGGCCAAGCGAGCCCCGCACCCGGAACAACTCGACAGCTCCCTCTTCGACCCCCACGGAACGCCCACGCACCAGGTCAAGACACCATGCCCAACCCCACGATCGTCCGTGAGCCCCGTCCTTTCGCCAAGCGCGGCGATGCCCTGGAAATCCCCGACCTCATCAAGGTTCAGATCGAGGCCTACAAGCGGTTCCTCCAGCAGGAGGTCCCGCCCAACGAGCGCGAGCCGCACGGCCTGGAGGCCCTGCTCCGCGAGGTCTTTCCGATCGAGAGCTACAACGGCGACAACCGTCTGGAGTACGTCAGCTACACGCTGACCGAAGCGCGCTACACCATCGACGAGTGCCGCGCCCTGCGCCTGACCTACGGCATGCCCTTCCGCATCCGCGTGCGGCTGCTGGGCAAGAACAAGGCCGAAATCGCCGAGGACGACATCTATCTCGGCGAGATCCCGATCATGATCGGCGGCGGGGAGTTCATCATCAACGGCGCCGAGCGCGTCATCGTGAACCAGCTTCACCGCTCACCGGGCATCGACTTCCTGATCGAAGAGCAGGAAGGGGATCGCCCGCTGCACGGCTTCCGGGTCATTCCCGAGCGTGGAAGCTGGATCGAGTGCAGCGTGACCAAGAAGGACTCGCTGGTCGTGCGCATCGACCAGTCAAGCAAGATCCCCGCCACGGCGTTCCTGCGGGCCCTGGACGACAAGTACGGCTCGTCGGGGGCGATCATCGAGGAGTTCTACGACGTCCAGCACCTGAAGGTGAAGGACCTGCACCCCGAGTACTACTCCGCGGGCACAATCGTCGATGCCGAGACCGGCGAGGAGCTGGTCAAGGCCGGTGCCCAGCTCGGGGAAGAGCTGGTCAAGAAGCTCCAGTCGAACCCGAACATCGACAAGGTGTCGGTGGTCACGAAGGTGGCCGACCCGCTCATCCTCAACACGCTGGCGGAGGACATCGCCGACAGCCACGAGGAGGCGATCCTGAAGATCTACGGGCGGCTGCGCCCGGGGAACCCGCCGCAGATCGAGAAGGCACGCACGCTGTTCCGGGAGAAGTTCTTCGACGAGCAGCGCTACCGGCTGGGGCGCGTGGGGCGCTTCCGCATCAACCGCAAGTTCGAGCAGGGCGTTCCGGAGACGGAGATGATCCTGCGCAGCGAGGACTTCATCAACTCGCTGAAATACATGTTCGCCCTGCGCAGCGGCCAGGGCTACATCGACGATATCGACCACCTGGGCAATCGCCGGCTGCGGCTGATCGATGAGCTGGCCACCGAGGAGATCCGCAAGGGCTTCCTGAAACTCAAGCGCACTGTGCAGGAGCGCATGAGCCTGAAGGACACGACCGAGCTGAACGAGGGCAAGATCAAGATCGCGGACCTGGTCAACTCCAAGAGCATCAGTTCCGCCATCGACTTCTTCTTCGGGCGCGGCGAGCTTTCGCAGGTGGTGGACCAGACCAACCCGCTCTCGCAGCTCACGCACGAGCGGCGGCTCTCAGCCCTGGGCCCGGGCGGTTTGAACCGCAAGCGGGCGGGCTTCGAAGTGCGCGACGTGCACATCTCGCACTACGGCCGCATCTGCCCGATCGAGACGCCGGAAGGCACGAACATCGGCCTGATCGCCTCGCTGTCGATCTATGCCGACATCGACGAGTACGGATTCCTCATCACGCCGTACCGGGTCGTCGCCGACGGCAAGGTGAACGGCAAGGTGCAGTACCTGCGTGCCGACGAGGAGATGAAGGCGATCCTGGCACCCCCGGACGTGGTGGATCCCAAGGGAGGCGTGGAGCAGGGTCTGCAGCTAGCACGCGTAGAGGGCGACCTCTCCAGCGTCCGCGGGCGCGACATCCAGTTCGTGGACATTTCGCCCAAGCAGACGGTGAGCGTCTCGGCGGCGCTGATCCCCTTCCTGGAGCATGACGACGCCAACCGTGCCCTCATGGGCAGCAACATGCAGCGCCAGGCGGTGCCGCTGCTCAGGACGGACCCGCCGGCCATCGGGACGGGGATGGAGCGGCACGTTGCCCGCAACAGCGGGATGGTGGTGCGGGCCGAGCGTCCCGGGACGGTGACGTACGTGGATGCCGAGCGCATCCTGATCGACAACGCCGACGAGTACGTCCTGCGCAAATTCCGGGGTCTCAACGAGCGGACTTGCCAGAACCAGAAGCCGATCGTCCGCAAGGGCGAGCGGGTTAAGAGGGGCCAGATCCTGGCCGACGGGGCCGCCACGCATCACGGTGAGCTGGCGCTGGGCCGCAACGCGCTGGTCGCGTTCATGACCTTCGACGGCTACAACTTCGAGGATGCCATCGTCATCAGCGAGCGGCTGGTGAAGGATGACGCCTTCACCTCGATTCACATCGAGGAATACACGGCGGAAATTCGCGAGACCAAGCTGGGGCGCGAGGAGTTCACCCGGGACATCCCCAACGTCAGCGAGCGTGCCCTGGCGAACCTGGACGACGCCGGGATCGTCCGCGTCGGCACGCGCGTGGGGCCGGGCGACATCCTGGTCGGCAAGATCAGTCCCAAGAGCAAGAGCGAGCTGACCCCCGAGGAGAAGCTGCTGCACGCCATCTTCGGCCGCGCCGGCGAAGACGTGAAGAACGACTCGCTGGAAATGCCCGCCGGCGAGGAGGGCGTGGTCATCGGCGCCCAGCGATACAGCCGCCGCGTGCACATGACGGATGAGCAGAAGAAGCGGCTGAACAAGGAAATCGCCGTCTACCGGGCGGAGATGGACCGGAAGATGATCGACATCTTCCGGCAGATGGTGGACGAGGTGAACGACCACACGGGCCACGAGATGGTCGACCCCAACACGCGTCAGAAGGTCGCCAAGAGCGACATCGACGAGGTGGTGATCGAGCAGATCGAGCAGTTCGACCCGAGCTGGATCAAGGGCGATGCCAAGAGCAAGGAGAAGGCCCTGGGCACCTATAGCCGCTTCTGGCCGCGCGTGAAGGCGGTCGAAAAGGAGCGCGACCGCAAGGCCGACCACATGAAGCGCGGCGACGAGCTCTCGCAGGGCGTGCTGGAGATGGTGAAGGTCTACGTCGCGACCAAACGGCAGCTCTCGGTCGGCGACAAGATGGCCGGGCGGCACGGCAACAAGGGCGTCATCGCTCGGATCGTGCCCGAGGAGGACATGCCGTTCCTGGAGGATGGCACGCCGGTGGACATCATGCTCAACCCGCTGGGCGTGCCCAGCCGCATGAACGTCGGCCAGATCCTGGAGACGCACCTCGGCTGGGCGATGATGGTGCTGGGCCAGCAGGCGCTCACGCCCGTTTTCGACGGCGCCACGGAGACGGAGATCTTCGATGCCGTCGAGGAGGCTAACAAGACTGTCAAGAATCGCCTCGACGAGCACCAGAAGGGCAAGAAGCTGCTGGCCCCGCGCGAACTGGCGGCGGTGATGCCGTTTGGCAGCAAGGTGCAGCTCCACGACGGCCGAACTGGCGAGCCGTTCGAGCAGCGGACGACGGTGGGCTACATGTACATGCTGAAGCTGCACCACCTTGTCGACGACAAGATCCACGCCCGCGCGACCGGCCCTTACAGCCTGATTACCCAGCAGCCGCTGGGCGGCAAGGCCCGCACCGGCGGGCAGCGTTTCGGCGAGATGGAGGTCTGGGGCCTGGAGGCCTACGGCGCCGCCTACATCCTCCAGGAGCTCCTGACCGTCAAGAGCGACGACGTCGAAGGCCGCACGAAGATCTACGAAAGCATGGTGAAGGGCACGAACACGCTGGAGGCGGGAACGCCGGTCAGCTTCGACGTGCTCTGCAACGAGATCCGCGGGCTGGGACTGAACATTCAGCTCGAGAAGAAGGCCGGTGTTGGTGGAGATGATGATTTGCTGTGATGTCTCATCCGCTTGCAATCGTCCTGGTGATCGTCGTCGCAATAGCGGCACTAGCAGTTCTAATCACGCTCAGCGGAACGACATACGCGATTGGCAGCGCGATTGGAAAGATGACCCGCCGATCCAGGCGACGAAGCAGAGCCGCTGATTTCGAAGTAGTGCCGAAGACCGCTCCCCCTGACTCCCGGAGCACAACCCTTTAGGACGCAACAATCATGACCCTCGCTGAAAGCGTCTACGACCGCGTCAACGACTTCGGATCCGTCCGGATCCAGCTCGCCAGCCCCAACGACATCCGCTCGTGGAGCTTCGGCGAGGTCAAGAAGCCCGAGACCATCAACTACCGCACCTACCGCGCCGAAAAGGACGGCCTTTTCTGCGAGCGCATCTTCGGCCCTGAAAAGGACTGGGAGTGCTCCTGCGGCAAGTACAAGGGCACGAAATACAAGGGCATCATCTGCGACCGCTGCGGCGTGAAGGTCACCCACAGCCGCGTCCGCCGCAAGCGCATGGGCCACATCAACCTGGCGGCCCCCATCGTCCATATCTGGTTCTTCAAGGCCCTGCCCTCGCGCCTGGGCGCGATGCTGGACATGAAGACCGGCGATATCGAGAAGATCGTCTACTTCCAGGACTACGTCGTCACCGACCCCGGCAAGACGCCGCTGAAGAAGAAGCAGCTTCTCACCGAGGAGGAGTATCGCCAGTACTACGACCAGTACCCGGGCGAATTCGAGGCCGAGATGGGCGCCGAGGCCATCAAGCGCCTGCTCAACGACCTGGAGCTGTCCACCGAGAGCGTCAAGATCCGCGGGGAGATCGAGAGCACCGGGTCCAAGCAGAAGATGAAGGACCTCACCAAGCGCCTCAAGATGATCGAGGCGATCCGCAGCTCAGAGAACAAGGCCGAGTGGATGATCATGGACGTCATCCCGGTCATCCCGCCGGACCTGCGCCCGCTGGTCCTGCTCGAGAGCGGCAATTTCGCCACCAGCGACCTCAACGACCTTTACCGCCGGATCATCAACCGCAACAACCGCCTCAAGAAGCTCCAGGACCTCAACGCGCCGGAAGTCATCATCCGCAACGAGAAGCGGATGCTCCAGCAGGCCGTCGATGCACTCTTCGACAATGGCCGGTGCCGCCGGCCGGTGCTGGGCTCGTCCAACCGCCCGCTCAAGTCGCTTACCGACATGATCAAGGGCAAGCAGGGCCGCTTCCGCGAGAACCTGCTGGGCAAGCGCGTCGACTATTCCGCCCGCAGCGTCATTGTCGTCGGGCCGGAGCTAGCCCTGCACCAGTGCGGCCTGCCCAAGAAGATCGCCCTGGAGCTCTACCAGCCCTTCATCATCCGCCGCCTCAAGGACCTTGGGCTGGCGGACACGATCAAGTCGGCCAAGCGCATGCTCGAGCGGCGCGACCCGGAGGTTTGGGACGTGCTGGAGGAGGTCATCTACCAGCACCCCGTCCTGCTCAACCGCGCACCGACGTTGCACCGCATGGGCATCCAGGCCTTCGAGCCGGTGCTGGTGGAAGGCAACGCCATCAAGATCCATCCCCTTGTCTGCAAAGGGTTTAACGCCGACTTCGACGGCGACCAGATGGCCGTCCACCTGCCCCTGTCGATCGAGGCGCAGGCCGAGGCGCAGGTGTTGATGCTCAGCCCGCACAACATCTTCAGCCCCGCCAACGGCAGCCCGATCATCACGCCCTCGCAGGACATCGTCCTGGGCGTCTTCTACATCACCAGCGAGCGCGACAGCGACCTGGGCGAGTTCAAAAAGTTCAACTCGCCGCAGGAGGCGATGCTCGCCTACGACCAGAAGAAGATCGCCATGCACTCGCGAATCTTCGTGCGTCTGCCTGAACGCTCGGAGATCATCACCGACCAGAACGACGCCGGAACGCCCATCGAGCGCGTCTCCTGGAGCCACTTCCAGGAGCACCGCAAGCGCCTGAGTGAGTCCTACGAGCCTCAGCAGATGCCCGCCGACTACGCCGGAACGACCGTCCTCACGACGGTCGGCCGCGTCATCTTCAACGACATCCTGCCGGCTGAGATGCCCTACTACAACTTCGCCCTCACCAGCAAGGGCGCAAGCCGCGTGATCGCGGACACTTACGCGAAACTCGGCCGTCCCGCGACCATCAACCTGCTGGACAACCTCAAGAATCTGGGCTTCAAGCGGTCCACGCTTGCCGGACTCAGCTTCGGCATCACCGACATCCGCAGCCCCGAGAGCAAGGACCGCATCCTCGCCGAGGGCCAGGCCCGGGCCGACAAGATCGAGAAGAACTTCCGCATGGGCGCCATCACCGAAGATGAACGCTACGCCCAGCTCATCGAGGTCTGGGGGCACGCCCGCAAGCAGGTCACCGACGACCTGATGGAAGGTCTTCACAACGACTACCGCGATACCGAGGGTCGCCCCGCTCACAAGGGAGAGAAAGGCGCCCTGCGCTATCTCAACCCGATCGCCCTCATGTCCGTCTCCGGCGCCCGCGGCAGCGTCGACCAGATGCGCCAGCTCGGCGGCATGCGCGGCCTCATGGCCAAGCCCTCGGGCGAGATCATCGAGACGCCCATCAAGTCCAACTTCCGCGAGGGCCTCTCGGTGCTGGAGTATTTCAGCTCCACCCACGGCGCCCGCAAGGGACTGGCGGATACCGCCCTGAAGACTGCCGACTCCGGGTACCTCACGCGCAAGCTGTGCGACGTGGCCCAGAACGTTGTGGTCAACGGCAGCGACTGCGGCACGCTCAACGGCGTGCTCAAGCAGACCGTCCGCAAGGGTGAGACCGTCGAAGTGCCCCTGCGCGACCAGATCCTGGGCCGCGTTGCCCGGGACACCATCCGCAACCCCATTACCGACATGGTCGTCGTCGGCGAGAACAAGATCATCACCAACGAGGTGGCCGACCAGGTCGAGCAGCTTGGCATCGACTCGGTGCGCGTCCGCAGCCCGCTGACCTGCATGAACCCCATGGGCGTCTGCGCCAACTGCTACGGCGTCGACATGAGCACCGGCCAGATCGTCGAGGAGGGCCTCGCCGCCGGCATCATCGCCGCACAGTCCATCGGCGAGCCGGGAACGCAGCTCACCATGCGCACCTTCCATACCGGCGGCGTCGCCACCGGCGCCCTCATCGAGAACGACATCAAGGCCGGCGCCGGCGGAATCGTGAAGTACCACGGCCTCAACGCCGTCGAGTCCAAGGACCTGGAGGGCAACAAGACCCTGGTCGTCCTCAAGCGCAACGGCGAAATCGGCATCGAGGACGCCAAGGGGCGAGAGATCGAGCGCCACAAGGTGCCTTACGGCGCCCATCTCCAGGGCAGGGAAGGCGCCAAGGTCAAGGCTCGCGACGTCCTGGTCACCTTCGACCCGCACATCACGCCAATCCTCGCCGAGAAGACCGGTATCGTCCGCTACGAAGACATCGAGGTCGGTGAGACCGTCCGCCTCGAAGCCGAGCGCGGCGGATCCGGCGAGAAGCTCATCGTCATCGAGCACAAGGGCGAACGCCATCCGCGCATCACCATCACCGACGAGGAAGGCAAGATCCTCGACTTCCACTACCTCCCCGCCCGCGCCCGCCTCGAGGTCTCCGACGGGCAGAAGATCCCCGCCGGATACATGATCGCCCGCCAGCCGCGCGAGACCGCCGGCACGCAGGACATCACCGGCGGCCTGCCCCGGGTCACCGAGCTTTTCGAGGCCCGCAAGCCCAAGGATGTCGCCATCCTCGCCGAGATTTCCGGCGTCGTCGAGATCCAGCAGGGCCGCCGCAAGGGCAAAGTCACCATCGTCGTCAAGAACGAGACCGGCATGGAGCGCGAGCACCACGTGCCCCAGGGCACCGACGTGCAGGTTCACGCTGGCGACCGCGTCGAGGCCGGCGACCCGCTCATCCGCGGCAGCGTCATCCCGCACGACATCCTGCGCATCAAGGGCGAAGAGGCCCTGCACCAGTACCTGCTGACGGAGATCCAGAACGTCTACCGCAGCCAGGGCGTGCGCATCAACGACAAGCACGTCGAGATCATCCTCGCCCAGATGCTCCGCAAGGTGAAGGTTGACGATCACGGCGACACCCCCTTCCTGCCCGGGGAGGTCGTCGATCGCGGTCGCTTCCAGCAGGTCAACGCCGAGATTGGCACCGCCGTCAAGGTTTCAGATCCCGGTGGAACGCCCTACTTGGCCGGCCAGCTCGTCAACAAGCGCGAGTGGAAGGATGCCAGCGAGACGGCCGAGGCCCAGGGCAAGGAGCCCGGCAAGCCCAAGAAGCCGCGTCCGGCCCGCGGGCACACGCTGCTACTGGGCATCACCAAGGCCTCCCTCTCCAGCGAGAGCTTCATCTCCGCCGCCAGCTTCCAGGAGACCACCAAGGTCCTCACCGAGGCCGCCATGGCCGGCGCCAAGGACAACCTGATCGGCCTCAAGGAGAACGTGATCCTCGGCCACCTGATCCCCGCGGGCACGGGCTACTCCGCCCATCAGAAGATCCGCGTGCGTCACCTCGTGGAAGCCGGTCCGGAGCGCGAGGGCCGCGTGGCTCGCGAGCCCCGGGAGCCCCGCGTTCCCCGCGAGCGTGCCTCG
>JBGTBZ010000365.1:0-2757 GCA_041749155.1 Phycisphaerae bacterium | reverse complement strand
CGCCGCGGCGGTGGCGTGGCGGGAGGCGCGGGGGCAGGATGGAGGTTCGCCGTGAGCATGGCGAAGATGGAGAAGCTGACCTGCCCCGGCTGCGGGCAGGAGACCGAGTTCGCGACCTGGCAGTCGCTGAACGTCTCCCTCGACCCCCAGGAGAAGCGCAGGCTGATCTCGCGCGAGCTGTTCCAGTTCAAGTGCCCCGCCTGCCCGGTGGTTACCGACATCGTCTACCCGCTGCTCTACCACGACATGGAGCAGAAGCGGATGATCTTCCTCATCCCCGACGCTCCAGACGGCGCGCAGCAGGCGGCCCCCTCGGGGTTCGATGAGTCCGCCATGACGATGATGGCGGCGGAGGGGTACCAGTTCCGGCTGGTGGGGACGCAGAACGACCTGGTGGAAAAGGTGCTGATCTTCGACGCCGGGCTCGACGACGGCCCCATCGAGCTGTGCAAGCTGGCCCTGCGCGACAAGCTCCCCCCGGAGCTGGCCAAGGGGGCTGTCGGTGTATGGTTTTCCGGCCGGCTGCCCGCCGACGAGGCAAAAGGCCAGGCCGAGACGCTGGAGTTCGCGGTGGCGAACCTGGAGCGGGTGTCCGGTTGCGGCGTGCCGATGGAGCCGATCTACAGCACGATGCAGCGGGCGTGGGCGCCGATCGCCCCCGGTCCCGACCGGAGGCTCCAGTGGCTGCGCATCGATCAGGCGTTTGTGCTGGGCGCCCTGGAACACCGATCGAGCCTGGGGCTCAACTGAGCCCGTGCAAGTAAGCCCAATGGCCGTAAGATGATCCCGCCGCCCCCGACTTCCCGTGGAACCTGACGCGACCTACACCTCCGTCCTCCCCTACGAAACCGAGCGCATCCGCGCGGCGGCGCTCTACTGCTCCGACGGCCGCGTCGGGGAGCATTTCGACGATTTTATGCAGCAGGGCCTGCGCCTGCCGCGATACGACCGGATCGCCGTGCCCGGTGGGCCCGCCTGCCTGGCGGGTTACACGCAGGCCCAGCTCGAGGAGGCGGGCGTCATCAACGAGCTGCGCTTCCTGATCGACGCCCACGAGCTGACGCGGGTGATCCTCATCCAGCACCAGGGGTGCGCGTTCTACAGCGTCCGCCTGCAGGTGCCGCCCGAGCGGATGCCGCAGCTTCAGAAGGCCGACCTGGTCCGCTCCGCCTACGTCATCCGCAAGATGACCGGTTTGGAGCAGGTGGAGGGCTACTACGCCAGCCGCCAGACGGGGGGCGTGAGCTTCGAGCGGGTGCCGATCGACTGACGGCGGCGCTGCTGGCGATTCGCCCTGGGTGCACGGCTTGACCCGAAGCCCAAGCCGTGCCGTTGGGGCAGATAATTGCCCGCATCTGAGCGGCGTGGCCGCAAATGCGTCCGATATCAGCGACTCAGCCTCGAGGCTCGATCGCCCGGCCTCGGCGCTGGGCGGGCCAGCTGCGGGGCTTGCCACCCCAACCCCGGGGCCTGATACCTCCAGCCGCGAGGCTGAAACCAGCAGCGCCGAGGCCCGCGCGATCAGCCCAGAGGCCCGGAGGAGCAGCGCGGGCGCTGACCCATTGAGCCGCGCGGCGGATGTGACTGGCCGCGGGCCTGGCAAAGTAAATGCCGGCGCTCATTCTTCCGCCGCGTCCACTACTCCCCGTCCAGCATCCACCGATTGTGCTACTGAGGCCACGGCTTCGTTCCCCGCCCCGCGCAACGCCATCGCTGCTCCCGAGGACCTGGCCACCGCCTTCACTTTTCTCGTGTAAGCCTCCCGCGGAACCATCCCCGACCTCCGCGGCGCAGAAAACGCCTTCCCCCGTGGAGAAAATGCCTTCCCCGGCGGTGAAAGTGGCGCGAGCGAGCCAGCTTGCGCCTTGGCGCGCCCCTTCAATGAGTCACCAGTCACGGATGCCGGCCCCCCGCCCGGTCCTGGGGCGATCGGCCGCACCGGGCGGGCTCCGCTTCCATCGGCTCTGCCGCTAAAATCCCTGAGAATGGTTCTCAGTGAAGCAGAACCGCCGACGATGACGCTGGACCGCCTGCCGGTCGGTCGGCCCGCCGTCGTGCGGGAGATCATCGGGGATGAGCCGGCGATGCTCCGCCTGCGCGTCATGGGCCTGTTCGTCGGCAGCGGCGTTCACACGCTGCGCGGCGGAAGCCGCATGATCGTCTGCGTCGGCGGTACGCGCATCGGCCTGGCCGGCGAGATTGCCCGCGCCGTTACGGTCGAGCCCCTGCCTGAGCAAGCGGCCTGTGGTGACGCCACGAACAGGAGCGACCGGTGACGCAGCTTGGCAGCGGCATCCAGCTCACCGTGCTCCCAGTCGAGGTTAAGCGAAGCAGCCCCGCCGCGCCGGCGGATCAGAAGCCCTGCCTCGCGCTGATCGGCAACCCCAACTCCGGCAAGACTACCCTCTTCAACCGCCTCACCGGCCTGCGCGCCAAGACCGCCAACTTCCCCGGAACCACCATCGAGTGCCGCCGCGGGCGCATGAGCCTGCGCGGGCAGAGCGTTGCAGTGCTTGATCTGCCGGGGCTTTACGGCTTCGACGCCGGCTCGGTCGAGGAGGTCATGGCCGCCCGTGCTGTCCGCGGCGAGCTGGCCAAGTGGCCCAGGCCAACGGCGGCGGTCGTGGTGGTCGATGCGACGCGCGTGGGCCGCCAGCTCTATCTCGTGAGCCAGGTGCTGGAGATGGGCGTGCCGACGGTAGTGGCGCTGAACATGATCGACGTTGCGGAGCGCGAGCGGCGCGTGATCAATCCCGA
>JBGTBZ010000364.1:0-1564 GCA_041749155.1 Phycisphaerae bacterium | reverse complement strand
CATCGTCGTCCGCCCCGGCGAGGTGATAGAGGATGGCACGATCGTCGTGCGCGACGGCAAGATCGCGGCCGTCGGGCGCAACGTCGAGATCCCGGCGGATGCCGAGCGCATCGACGGCTCGGACAAGCGGATCTACGCCGGCTTCATCGACGCCTACGCCGAGCTTCCCGCCGAGCAGAGCAGCAAGGACCCGGCCCTTTCCGACGCCGCGGCGGCCCGGTACTGGAACAACAACGTGACGCCGCAGATCTCTGCGGCGCGGATCATGGCGTTCGACGCGGGCGCCCACAGCGCCCTCCGGCGCAGCGGCGTGGTGGCGCGTGTTTACGCGCCTTCGGCGGGGATCATCAAGGGGACGGCGGCCCTGGCCAGCACGGTCGAGGGAGGCACTGGCGACACCGCCATCCTCGCCGATGACCTCGGCATGGCGGCCCAGGTCGTCCCCCAGCGCCGCGGCTTCGGCGGTGGCGGTGGCGGCGGATATCCCGGTTCGCCGATGGGCGCCTTTGCGCTGGTTCGGCAGGCCATGTACGACGCCGACTGGTACCAGAAGGCGCAGCAGGCAGTTTCGAACAATCCGGCGCTGCCGGTGCCTGAGCGCAACGACGCACTTGCCGCCCTGGCTCCAGTGCTGGAGGGCGAGATGCCCGTCATCTGGCGCAATCGCGATGAGCTGTATGCCCTTCGCTCCGACAAAGTGGCCGACGAGTTCGACCTGAAATCGATCCACGTGGGGAGCGGTTATGAGTACCGCCGCGCCAGCATCATCGCGGAGGTCGGCGAGCCTGTGATCCTGCCACTGAGCTTCCCGAGGGCGCCTGACGTGAGCACGCCGGAGCAGGCAGACAACACCACTCTGGAAGACCTCATGCACTGGGATCTTGCGCCCAGTAACCCCCAGGTAGTGCACGAAACCGGATTGAAAATCGCCTTCACGACCGACGGGCTCCGCCGCGTGGATACCGAGCTCCTGGCCAACGTCCGCAAGTCGATCGAGCGCGGCTTGCCCGCGGACGCAGCGCTGGCCGCCCTGACGGTGAACGCCGCCGAGATTTACGGCGTGACCGACCTGCTCGGAACGATCGAGCCGGGCAAGCTGGCCAGTTTCGTGGTGACCGACGGCGACCTCTTTGCCGAGGAAAGCCGCTCGCGCATCCTCGAGACGTGGGTGGACGGCAAGCGGCACATGATCGTTCGCGATCCGGTCGTCGACTTCCGTGGCACCTGGGAGCTCAAGGGCCCCGAAGACCGCTCGATCAAGCTGACGATCGGCGGCCGTCCCGAACGGCTCACCGGCAACCTGGACCGCCCGACGACGCAGCCGGCCCGCGGGCAGCGGCAAGAGCAGCCCGATGACGCCGACGCCCAGCAGGCGGCAGACGATCAGGACGATCCGGATCTTTCGAGCCTCGTGGAACTGCTGGAGGAGGCGTCGCTGACCTCCGGCGCCGCCCAGGGACGCCGTATGCCCGAATCGCGTGAGGAAGCGATGGAGATGATCAACCAGCTTCCGCCGGAGATGCGCGAGCGCGCGATGGAGCGGATCAACGAGATGTTCCCCGAG
>JBGTBZ010000363.1:0-2578 GCA_041749155.1 Phycisphaerae bacterium | reverse complement strand
GGTGGACGTAAACGTGCACCCGACGAAGGCGGAGGTGCGTTTCCGAAATGCCGGCCGGGTCTGGAGCCTTGTGCACAACGCGGTGCGCGAGGCGCTGCTGGGATACGACCTTGCCCCAAAGGCCCGCCCCAGCCTCGAGCCGCCCCGCTGGTCGTTGCCGCGGGAGGATGTGCGCCAAACCTTGGCGTCGTTCTTCAAGGATGCCCTGGGCAATGCCCAGCAGCGCCTTGACGATTCGTCCGCGTCGCCACGCGACGCTGGTGTGACTTGGGCGGAAGAACACCCGAAGATAAGCCTCGCGTCACGTGACGACGCGCCGGAGGCTCGAATCAATAATGAGTTGCGCTCCGAACTTGATCGTCACACGCAGGACGACCCAGGCGCGCAAAGCACCGCAAAGCTGGCTGCTGGACAGCACCATGCCGCGACCGATGACTTTGAGGCGGCTCCCGTGGGATTTGTCGCGGGCATGATCCCCCCTGGGCGCGTCATCCAGCTTCACAACAGCTACCTTGTCGTCCAGAGCGAGGATGGCATGGAGATCATTGACCAGCACGCCCTTCACGAGCGAATCCTGTTCGAGGAGCTGCTCGAGCGTCTGCGCCGCGGGCCGCTGGAGAGCCAGCGCCTGCTCATTCCCATTACCTTCGATGCCCCCGAAGCTCAGGTCGCCCTGCTCGAGGAGCTGGCCGGGACCTTCCTGACCCTTGGCATCGAGGCCGAACCCTTCGGCGCTGGCGTGATTGCCATCCACGCCTTTCCCAGCTTCCTAGGTCGGCTCGATCCCGCCGCATTTCTCCTCGGCGTCTTGGAGCGGGCCGAGTCCGACCTGCGTGGCGGGAGCGACGAAGCCATTCTCCACGAGGTGCTGGACATGATGGCCTGTCGTGCCGCCGTGAAGGCCGGCGACGCCCTGACGCACGCGGAAATCGAGGCCCTGGTCGCCCGGCGGGACCTGACCAGCCGGGCCAGCAACTGTCCCCACGGGCGTCCGACAACCCTGCGGCTCTCGCTGGAGGACCTGGAGCGGCAGTTCAAGCGGACAGGCTTCTAGGCAAATCCGGCATGCACCGGAAGATCGATGAAGACGGGGCGGTAGATGCCCGATAGCCTATCGGAACGCCCTTTTCAGCGCCAGGGACGCCCAATCCGTGAGAGTCGCCTACCTTGTCAATCAGTATCCCCAGCCCAGCCAGGCATTTATACGCCGGGAGATCCGGGCGTTGGAGGCCCAGGGGGTCGAGATTGCCCGCTTCACGGTCCGCCGCTACCTCGGAGACCTGGTCGACCCGGCGGACCAGGAAGAACAGACCAAGTCCGTCAGCATTCTCGACCAGGGCCCGCTGGTCCTGCTGAAGGACACGCTCGTAGCCGCGATTCGCTCGCCTGCGGCCTTCTGGCGTGCCCTTAGGCTCACCTGGCAGCACGCTCGCCGGGGCGACCGGGGTCGCATGGTGCAGCTTGCCTACCTCGTGGAGGCCGCAACCCTCAAGCGTCTGCTCGAGGAATCCGGCGCCAGCCACATCCACGCCCATTTCGGCACCAACTCGACCGAGGTCGCGCTTCTCTGCCGCATTCTCGGCGGCCCGAGCTACAGCTTCACTGCCCACGGCCCCGAGGAGTTCGATCGCGTCATCGCACTGCATCTTCGTGACAAGGTGCATTACAGCGCATTTGCCGTGTGCATCAGCAGCTATGGCAAGAGCCAGATGTGGCGCTGGATCGACTTTGGGGACTGGCACAAGGTCAAGGTCGTGCACTGCGGCGTGGATGAGCAGTTTCTGCCGCCCGGCGATCCGATGCCGGTGCCCGATTCGCGCGACTTCGTCTGCGTCGGCCGGCTGGTCGGCCAGAAGGGCCAGCTCGTCTTGGCGGAAGCGGCACGGCGTCTTCGGGACGCCGGCGAGCACTTCACCATCCATCTCCTCGGCGACGGCCCCTTGCGAGGGGAGATCGAGCGTTATGTTGCCAAGCACAACCTGGAATCGTGCATGATACTGCATGGCTTTGCCAGCAATGCCGAAGTGCGGCGGCGGATCCTGGAGTCGCGGGCGACGGTCCTTCCCAGCTTCGCGGAGGGCCTGCCGGTGGCGATCATGGAGAGCCTGGCCCTGGGACGCCCGTGCCTTACCACCTATGTCGCTGGTATTCCAGAACTTGTGGAACCTGGCGAGACCGGCTGGCTCGTGCCCGCCGGTGATGCCGATGCGCTTACCGCGGCCATGATGCAGGTGCTGTTGGCTTCCCCCCAGCAACTGACGCAGATGGGTCGCCGTGGTGCCGCTCGAGTGCGGGAACGGCACGACGTGGTCCGCGAAGCTGCCCGCCTCCGCGGGTACTTTGCGGATGTGCAACGGCCCGCCATCGCCACCCAGCCGCGTCCGATAGTCGCGGAGGTCGCCGCATGAGACCCGACATGGACGCTGCGCGGGGGCGGTGTTACCCTCACCCGATGCCGGGGTGGGACGTGACTGTCGCCTGGGAAACCGGGATTCAGGCTTCCCATGGTCCGCTTCTGCAGAGCCTCATACGGTCTTGCCGGACATCCATTGGCCGTCACCGTTGACATCATCCTCTT
>JBGTBZ010000362.1:0-5599 GCA_041749155.1 Phycisphaerae bacterium | reverse complement strand
GGCCGGGCGGCGCCGTTGCCGTTGGCCGGCTGGAAGCCCGCCTCCAAAATGCTCACCTCGCCACTGGCCTGCTCAAAGGCCGCAAAAGCCACCTTGCTTGAATCGGGAGACCATTCCGGGATCGCCATCACGTCGCGCGGGCCAGTGCTGCGGCGCGTAAACACCCGCTGAAGCTTGCCCTTCTCGACGTCGTGCCCGTTCAGGTCGTACAGGTAGATCGAAACCTGTGACGGGGGATGATCGTCGTCCGCCACCGTCCGGCGGACCTGTCGGGCTGTCGCAAACCGGTCGCGGTAGGAGATGATCGTCACCTGGCGACTGCGGTCCTCCTCCTGCTGCGTCTGCGTTTGCCCGCCGCCGCCGCCTCCGCGGCGCTGGAAGCGCTCGCCATCGTCCTGCTGCTCCTGTTGCTGCTCCTGCTGGCCCTGGCGGGCGGGCTCGATGCGCTTCTGGGCCAGGAAAACGAGCCGGCGCTTGTCGGGGCTGATCCGGTAGCCGACCATGCGCTCCCCGTCCTCAAGCGCCGGGTCAAGCTGCACGACCGTGTGATCGCCGAAGCTCACCTGCAGCAGGGCTCCGTCCCGCAGGTACGTGTAACCGCTACCGTCCGGCAGGAACTGCACCTGGGACTCGCGCTCCCGCGTCCGGGTCAGCCGCTCCAGCTCGCCTCGGTAAGGCCGGCCGGCTTCATCCAACTCGCTCCACCGCTCCGCCTCCATCTTCAGCATGTAAATGTCCCCGTCGCTGAGCACCAGCATCTCGTTGGCCTCCGGCGACCACTCGATGCTCTGCACGCCGCCGTAGCGCGGAGCACGGTTGTCCTCCGAGTCACGGTCCGTCACCAGATCACCCACCTCGACGTACTCCGCCTCCGACTTCAGGATCCCTCGCGCGTATTCCCGCTTTGCCTCCGCGGGCGCCTCGGCCTTGACCTCCTCCGCCGCCACCTCCGCCAGCTCCGTCTCCTGGGCCGCGGCATCGGCCTGAGCCTCGACCGCCGTTACGGGATTCCGCTCGGCATCGAAGGTAATTTCCAGGGGCGGCTGCGTCAGCCGCACGGCGCCGCTGAGCTTCGTGGCGTCGCCTGCGGCTGTCAGCGTGGCCTCCAGCACGCCATCCAGCCCGTCAGCCCCGTCGCCAACCATCGCCGTTACCACGTCGTTCTCGATCTTGAACTGCCGCAGGGGCAGGCGCACCAGACCCGCATGGAACTGGCCGTTCACCGCATCACCCTCACGCGCAATCATGAGCCGGAATGAGCTGCCCGGCTCGATCCGACCGACCTCCGACGAGGTGCCGATCTGCCCGCCGTAGCTGCCGATGATCTCCTCAAACCGATCCGGCTCGGCCGGCGGGGGGGTCGCTTCTTGCTCCTTCTGTTCTTCCTGCGTCTCCTGGGCCTTCTCCGCGGCCTCGTCCTTCTTTCCACGAGCCTCGATCTCTGCGATTTTCGGGTGCTTGGCGTCGCGGGCCTTCTTCATGCGGTCTTCGACCACGGTGCGCGCGCCAGACTGGAAGTCCGCCAGCCGGGTGGCGCTGGTCACACGTCGGCTCTGCCCCGTCTGAGTGTCGTAGACGTAGATGTCCGACCCGTGCCGCCGCTCGGCGTAGGGTCGGTAAAGGAACGCGGCGAAGCGGCCGTCGTGGCTGAAACTCATGCTTGTCGCCGACGGGCCGAAGGGGCTGCGATCGGGGAATATCCGCTCCAGCGTCAATTCGTCGCTGTTGGCCCGGTTAGCCCCCCGGCGCTGCCCACGCTGCTGCGCCTCCTGGGCCGCGGCGACGTTGGCCAGCGATCCTGAGACCAGGAAAACCAGCGCCAGGAGCGAGAAAGCGACCAGGGTCAGTCGCGGAACGTAGCGGGTGCGGATCGTGGGCATGTGTTGAGTCTCCATCGCGTCCTATGGAACGCGGCCAAAGCGCAAGTATTACCCCGGGCGGAGGATAGAAGTTACCACTTCGCGGACCCGCTTTGGAGCCCACCTGCGGCAAAATCCTCAGATCTGGCTGTTTTCCGCAAGAAATGCGGCATGGCGGCCGCGGGACACCGGTTCCGGGGACCTGAGGCCAGTAGCCGGCGAATTCAAATCGCCCCGAGCTTGTGGCGGATGAACTCGGCGCGGGCCGCCTTGCGCTCATCGCCGTCGAGCTTCTTGCCCATGAGCTTCTGGAGGTGGGCGGGCTGGGTCATCAGCACCAGTTCGTTAAGCGTCTTGATCTCCACGTCTTTCACCCGCCCCAGGTGCACCCCCATCCGCAGGTGGCTGAGCAGGAACAGCGTCTCGTCGCTGGAGAGCAGCCGAGCGCTCTTCAGCACGCCCAGCGCCCGGAACACCTTGTCGTCCAGCGCCACCGCCCGCTCCCCGCGCAGCGTCCGCCGCGCGTGGTGCTCAAAATCGATGATCCGCGGGATCACGTGGTGCTTGAAGTCGTCAAGGATCTCCGACTCATCCTTCCCCAGTGTCGTCTGGTTCGAGATCTGGTAGAAGTCGCCCGTCGCCTCCGTCCCCTCGCCGTACAGCCCGCGCACCGCCAGCTTCATGTCCTTGGCGGCGCGGAAGACCTTCTCGATCTCGCCGGTGAGCTTCAAAGCCGGCAGGTGCAGCATGACGCTCACGCGGATGCCCGTGCCGATGTTTGTCGGGCAGGCCGTCAGGTAGCCGAACCGGTTGTGGTAGGCGAACTCCAGCTCCTCTTCCAGCACGTCGTCGACGTGGTTGATCTGCTCCCACGCCTCGTCGAGCTGAAGCCCGCTGCGCAGCACCTGAAGCCGCAGGTGGTCCTCCTCGTTGACCATGATCGACAGGTTCTCATCCTGCCCGATCGCAACGCCCCGCGCGCCTTCCGCCGCCGCCTGGTGCTTGCTGATCAGGTGCCGCTCCACCAGCAGCTCCCGATCCACGTCGCTGGCCTGCTCCAAATCCACGTACAGCGTCTGGGGCGCAAGCTCCGCATCCAGGATCGTGTCGCGGATCCGGTTCTCCAGCTCCCGCCGCTGTGCCCGGCTGGCGCAGGTCAGAAAAGGGTAGCCCTTGACGTTGCGAGCCAGCCGCACGCGCGAGGAGATCACCACCTCGCTCATCGGCCCGCTTCCGCGGAGCCATTCACCCGCCTGGCTGGTCAGATCCGATAGTTTCACTTTTCGACCCCCTCGGCAGTCTTGATCTGGTCACGCAGCCGCGCCGCGGCCTCGTAGTCTTCCTCTTCGACAGCCCGGGCCAGGTCCTTGCGCAGCCGGTTGATGCTGACGCGTTTCTTCCGTACCGCCCCCTCGCTTCCGCGGCGCGCCGGGACCTTGCCGACGTGGTGGGTCGCCCCCTCGTGGGCACGCTTGAGCAGAGGGGAGAGCTCTTCCTCGTAGAGGGCGTAGTCACTCTCGCAGCCCAGGAGGCCGCTTTGCTTGAACTTGCCCCAGGTCATTCCGCAGGCTCCGCAGGTCTTGCTCTGTTGCTGCTTGGCGACACCGCTATGGGCCAGCACGAAGTTCGACAGAAGCTCGTTGATCGGCTGGTGCGACTTGGCGGCCATGCCCTCGTTGACCATCGGGCAGTCCTTGCACAAGTGTTTCTCGAGCTTCTTGCCGTTCTTGATTTCGGTCACATGGACCGTTTTGGGCTTGTTGCAGCCGTTGCAAGGGCTCTCAGACGACATGCGGCCAACTCCTGCTGGTAACCCGATAACGACGCCCGATCTTAGGGGCTGGGGACTACGCCTTCTCCACCTCCGTGCTCCTCCACCTAACACCAGACGCCCGGAGAAGCCCTCTGGTTCACCCGAGGTTCATCGGCCAACCGACGCTCATGGTCCAACTCAACGCCGCCAGGTCGCCGAGCAGCCGGGGGTTTCCCAGACCTCGACCTCCACGACCCGTAGCTCCGGCGGAAGCTGCAGCGCTTCGCCAATGTGCCATGCCACGTGCTCCGTGGTCGGATTCAACTCGCCAAACGGCGAGACCTCATTCAGATGCGTGTTGTGAAGCGGCTTGACGATCTCGTCGAGCCGCCGCTCCACATCGTGGAAGTCGTGAACCGTTCCAATGCCGTCCAGGCCCCCATCAACCCGCGCTACAACCAGCCTGACGGCCCAATTATGGCCATGCAGCGGCTCCAGCGAGCCATCGGCTAGCCGTAGCTGATGGGCGGCACAGAAGCCCCGGCGGAGCGTGATCTGGTACGGCACGGTCCGATCCTATGTGCCGCCGCGGGGTTGCTACAGATCCAGGTCATCCAGAAGCCGGTCGGCCACGGCGTCAGCGCGTCCATCCAGATCGTATGTACCTGTTTCGATTTGATCGCGAATCAACTGGATCTTGTCCATGCGAACTTCGCCTGCTCGGGCCATCTCCAGCAGGTGAGAGGCCCCCGAAAGCTCCAATCGATCCGCCGCACGCGGCCGGATCGTCTCAGCGGGGGCGGCCTGGTCCGCCTTGCCGGCAGCCGCAACCTGGGTGAGGGCCTGGGTGGGAAGGGCGGCGGACGTGGGATTGATCGTCATTGTTACTCCTGGCGTGTTCGCTGGCGCCTTCGCCATCCGGGCGTCGGCGGGGGATGTTGGTTCCTGCGAGGGCTGAATCTCGCGTTTTTCTCGGACGGCGGTCCGCGGACTTGCGATCCGTTTGCGGGCCGCAGGTGAGCCGGTCGGCCTTACCTGCATCGTCGTCCAAGTTTCTATCGGCACTCGCTCATCGAAAGCATGAGCGCAAACGTCCGACTTTAGCAAAAATTTATCTCTCTGCGCCGCAAGCACTTACGCGAATTTTGGCGCCTCGGGGGCGGAAAATCTCGCGCGGAATCTGCGCATCCAAGCCCGCAGATGCCGGTCCCATAGCGTTTGTCACGCTTACTTCACCAGGCTCCGGCCCAGGAAGATCGCCTCTGCCAGGCGTTCAGTCATCACCGGGTTCTTGTATAGCAGGGGCAGCAGAAACCGCAGGTTCTGCTGCGGGCCGCGCAGGTAATCTCCCAGCGTTGAGCCCCAGCGGCCCCGGTAAGCCCCCAGGGCATCCTGCGGGTGGTCCGCCTTCACCGCACGCGCCGCGATCTCCGCGGCGTACTTGGCGCTCCAGCAGGCCGGGTATACATCCTCCCCGCAAGCCGAATAGAAGCCGCCGGCCGGGCCGAACAGCAAGGTTCGCCTGGCCACCACGTCACGCATCAGGGCGCCTGCCAGCGGGAGGTCAGAGACCCGCAGGGTCCGCAGATCTGGCTGCGCGTCGGGCACGAGGATTTGCTGCCTGCGAAGCAGGGCCGTCCACTCCTCCATCAACGCCGGGACGTCCGCATCCGGCTGACACTGGATGCACACCTGGGCCTCGTCCCGCCGGCGCAGCAGCCAGCCCCATTGGAGGGCGCCGCCGAGATCCAGCGCCAAGAGCTGCGCATTCGTGTCGGCGCCCGAACCAAAGAGCGGGTTGGGGCCGGTTAAGCCGGCAGTCGCCTGCACGCTGGAGCCCCGACCGGGAAACCGGGGCACATCCAGGATCGCGGCGGTCTCATCCGGCAGCGGATCTGCCACCGCCAGCAGCTTGACCGAGATACGCTGGCCCTGAACGCGCAGGTGGGCGCCTCGCTCGTCAACATCCTCCGCTTCGAGCGGCCCC
>JBGTBZ010000361.1:0-5014 GCA_041749155.1 Phycisphaerae bacterium | reverse complement strand
TCCACGTGCCGTTCCGCATCGTGAAGCGCGGCGGTCGCAAGGAGATGCAGCTGCCGAAAGGCGCCGCGCAGGCGCGCACGACCGACCACACGATGGTCAAGGCGTTGGCCCGCGCATTCCGCTGGAGGCGAATGCTCGAATCCGGGGAGTTCACCACCATCGCCGAACTGGCCGAGCACGAGCGGATTGCGCCGTCCTACATTACCCGCGTACTGCGCCTCACGCTGCTCGCGCCCGACATCGTCGAGGCGATCCTGGACTGGAGGCAGTCGGCCAGCCTTCAGAGGGACACCTTCTTAAGGCCCATGCCGCCAGATTGGGCCGCGCAGAGAGCTGTGTTCGGCATGTAGGGTCGGCCTCCGCGCCCAAAGTGCGACCGCCGTCGGCGGGGTGGTTAGCCGCTCACAACATTGATGAAAAGTGCATCAATTTGTTGCGGAGTGATGACGATACGATTAGTCTCTGGAAGTTCACGGCTGGGAGGGTGCGATGTCCCATCGCCGCCGCAAGTCAACGCGGCTGACGGTCAGTCTCGAAGAGCAGGACTATAAGGCCTTGGCTGACCTCGCGGTCGCGAGAGACGTGTCGCTTTCGTGGCTGATCCGCCAGGCGGTCAGGCAATTTATCGAGCGAGCTAAGTCGGTCGACAATAAGGGTGAAGATATTCTGCATGCTCGCATTTCGAACAAAGACTGATATGGCGAGCAGCGGCGGATCCCGAACTCAATCGACGGCGACGCTTTGGTGCGGCGCGCGGGCTGAAGACGCCAAGCTTTCCTCGTTTGGCGTGAAGCTGTCCGGGGGCGGAGCGCATCAGTCCAAGACCATGATGTTCGGTGAGCTTGAAGCACTGTTGGGAACGGGCGCGTCGACACAGGAGGAAATCAGATCAGCCGCCATCGAAGAAAACGTCATCGGCAAGGCGACGAGCAACACCAGGCGACTGACCTATAGGCACATGGCGTCGCTCTATGGGCTCAATGATCAGCCGCCTTTGACGAAAGCGCTCATGAGGTTGTGGAAATACGACATTCAGGGCCGCCGCCTACAGGCACTGCTCGTTGCCTTGGCGCGTGATCCGTTGCTGCGGGAGACGGCCCCTGTCGTCATAGCCGGTTCTGTGGGGCAAAGCCTGCAACGGCCGTTGTTCGAGGAGGCACTCGTCGCAGCCTATCCCGAACGCTTCAGCGCAAAGATGCTGCGGTCTCTCGCCCAGAACTGTGCTTCGTCATGGACGCAGAGCGGGCATCTGAAGGGGGCGTTCAAAAAGGTTAGGCAGCGAGTGACACCCACTCCGCCGACCGTCGCCTTCGCGGCGCTCATTGCAACGGCCTCGGGTTTTGGCGGACCGTCAATCCTCAGCTCCGGCTGGATGAAGGTTCTGGACCTCGCGTCCGAGCAAGCTCTCGACGCATTGCGGAGAGCCGAAGCCGTCGGGTTAGCTCGCGTCCGGTCAGCCGGTGATGTGACTGAAATATCCGTCCGTCAGCCTATGGCGGCCGCACTTGGGGTGCCCGAACTTGAACACGTTTGACGACATCCTCACCGCATACAGTAAGCAAGTCCGGCTTCCCTGGGCAGAAGATGCGCCTCCGGCGGGCCGCGTCTGGATCGTCTGGTACGACAAGTCGCTCCAACGGCGTTTCACCGGCCGGCTTGCGGAGTTCGAGCATGCGACGCTTAAGGCCGGGCACGGTTGGCGGCAGGTGTCCCTCTCCAGGTGGTTCGGCTCCTGGATCGGGCATCATGAGTTCTTCGATGCGTTGGTCGAGCAACCGGCCGAGCTGCGAGGCCTCCTGCCGGAAATTGAGAACAGTCTGGTAAACGAGATTAAGGATGCCCTCCGCTCCTGCACTGCGAATGACATCCTGGCAATGGACGGCTGCGGCGCGCTATTCGGTGTTGCGCGAGTCTCGACCTTGATCAGTCGCGTTGCGGATTTCATTCCCGGGCGACTTCTAGTCGGGTTTCCCGGCAAGCATTCCGCTGGCGTGTACCGTCTGCTCGATGCGCGGGACGGTTGGAACTACCACGCCATCCCGATTCCTGCTGACAACGCATTGTAAGGGGCGGCACCATGCTCAACCGCGAGACTTTCCACACCGATCCGGCCGAGTACAGACTGGCCAATCAAGGCGTTGCCAAGATCTCGTTTCCACCCACTTCAGAAGCTCTCGAAACGCTGCGAGGAGAGCTCACCACCTTCGTTTGCGATGGCGCCTATGCCAACGGGCTTGCGCGCATCCTGGAGGCATTTCTCGGCTCCGTTGGCCGAGGCGGCAGCGCTCCAGCCGTCTGGATTTCCGGCTTCTACGGTTCCGGCAAGTCGCACCTTGCGAGCATGCTCGCGGCGTTGTGGACCAATCTTGAGTTTTCCGACGGTGCGACGGCGGAGGGGCTGATCCATCATTTGCCGCCGGAAGTGGCGGCGCCGCTGAAAGAGTTGCGCATCGCGGCGAAGCGAGCGGGCGGCGTTGTGGCGGCCGGCGATACGCTTGGAACAGGTCCCTCCGATCCCGCCGAAGCCACCCTTGGGATCGTGCTGCGGGCGGTCGGATTGCCAAGCGATCTCCGCGCGGCTCAGGTCGCCTTCTGGCTGGCCGATCTTGGCGTATTGGACAGTGTTCGTGAGGTGCTAGGCAGCACCTTCGACACCGATATTCGTAACTTCATTCTGTCGCCTCGCTTGGGCGCCGCAGTGCTGAAAGCAAAGCCAGACCTGGCAGGCTCGCCAAAGGACCTAAGCGGGCTGCTCCGTTCGCAGTTCCCCGAGCCGCCAGCGGTCACGGTCGATCTCCTCGAAACGATGGTTCGGCGAGCACTTATGCTGGGTCGAACCGAGTTGCCGTTGACGCTGATCGTGCTCGACGAAGTGCAGCAGTTCATCCGGCAAGACCCCGGCCTGACGCTGAAGATTCAGACAATCGCCGAACGGCTGGCAGGGCGGTTCGACGGTCGCGTGCTGTTGGTCGCGACCGGTCAGCAGGCGCTGAGCGACGTGCAGGACCTGCAAAAGCTTCTCGACCGCTTCCCCGTGCAGATCGCGCTCGGAGAAGCGGATGTCGATGCAGTTATCCGCAAGACCGTCCTGCGGAAGAAGACGGGCGCCGACAAGCCTCTTCGGGGCATGTTGAGCACGAATGCGGGCGAGATCAGTCGGCACCTGCATGGCAGCCGTTTGGCGCATACGGTGCAGGACGACGACGAAGCTGTGCTCGACTGGCCGCTGCTTCCCTCCCGTCGTCGTGTCTGGGAGCGGATCCTGCGCGAACTCGACCGCACAGGACTTGGCGGCACTCTGCGTGGACAACTGCGCACTACGCTGGATGCGGCGCGCACCTATGGTGACAAACCGCTGGGTCACGCGGTACCGGTCGACTTTCTCTATGGGCGATTCTCCACCGAGGCATACAACGCTGGGCTTCTGCCGGGCGAGACGCGGAACCGGATCGAAGCCCTGCGGGGCGGGCCGGAAAAGGACCAGCTAAAGGCGCGCATTCTCATGCTGGTCTACATGCTCGGCCGCATCGCGCCGGAGGCAGACCATCACGGCGCCCGTGCAAAGGCGGAGACCATTGCCGATCTCCTGATCGTCGATCTTGCAGGTGAGGATGAGCTGCGCCGCAAGGTGCCCGAGTTGTTGCAGGAGCTTCAGGCCGACGGGGCTGTGATCGAGGTCGGCCGTGAATGGCGCTTGCAGACGAAGGAAAGCGCCGAATGGGAATCCGCGTATCGCAGCGAAGAGAAGGCCATCCTGGCCGACCAGTCGGGGCTCACCCGGTCAAGGCGTGAGCTGCTCGACGAGGCGATCGAAACCGCCTTGGCGGGCGCCGCCAGCGTGACGCACGGCTCCAGCCGGCAGCAACGACGCATCCACCGGCTGCGTCCCGATGACAAGGCTCCGGCGGATGGCATCCCATTGCGGCTCAGGAGTGGGTGGAACGAAGACCTGGCAGCGGTGGAGAAGGACATCGCCGCCGCGCCGACATCCGACCCTTCCGTCCATCTGCTCATCCCGCGCCATGCGACGCGCGACAACGAGTTGACGACCGCGCTCACAACCTGGCGCGCCGCTGAGCACGTCCTGCAAGTTCGCGGAGTGCCGCAAACCGATGCCGGGCGCGAGGCCCAGTCCGCCATGCAATCCCGCGCCAACAAGGCGCAGGCCGTGGCCAAGGAGATCGTCCGGGAGGCCGTGGCGCAGGCCCGTGTCTACCAGGCTGGCGGCAAGCTGATCGCCGGTGCGCCAGGGGAGGCGGTGAAGGAAGGGGCGACCAACGCGCTTGCACGCCTGTACCCGCAGTTCGCTGATGGCGACCACCCAGGTTGGGACAAGGTGCGCGACAGGGCGATGCGCAAGGATCCGGACGCCATGAAGGCGGTGGACCATGCCGGTGCTCCCGAGAACCACGCCGTGTGCAAGGCCCTTCTGGGTGAGCTCGGCCCCGGCCGGAAAGGCTCAGACCTGCGCTCGAAGTTCACCAGTCCGCCCTATGGCTGGTCGCAGGATACCGTAGACGGAGCACTCATCGTGCTCGCCAATGCGGGGCTGGTTCGAGTCACGGGTGATGATGGCAAACCCGCATCGCTCCCCGATCTGCCACGTCAGAAGCTCGGCACCTGCACGTTCCGCGGCGAAACGACGATCATTACTATCGCGCAGCGTATGCCAGTGCGCGGGTTGCTGACCGACGCGGGCATCCCCTTCGAGAACAACCAGGAACATCTGGTGCTGACGACGCTTGTCGAACGCCTCGAATCGGCCGCCCGGCAGTCCGGTGGCGAACCGCCCGCGCCAGAGCCGGAAACGGTCCCCAACATCGCTTCCTACAAGAGCCTCTCGGGAAATGACCTGCTCGCCGCGCTGGCGGTCGACGCAGCGACATTGCGGGACAAGCTGAAAGCCTGGAAGGCGGCGGCGCAGAAGATCGGCGACCGGCTACCCCACTGGCGGTTAGCGGAACGTCTGGTCGCCCTGGGCGCCACGGAGCAACAGGGCGATCTCGACGACCTG
>JBGTBZ010000360.1:0-1578 GCA_041749155.1 Phycisphaerae bacterium | reverse complement strand
GCGCGCCCGCCGCGGGTGTTTGCGGAGAGCTCGACGAGCACTTTCCGGGCCCCCGCCGCCTCCAGGGCCTTCCTGACCCGCGATTCGATCTCATCCTTCATGGGGCAGGCGGGCGTCGTGAGCTCGACGTTGACCACGACCTCGCCATCCGCCACCGCCAGGCGCTTGACCATGCCCAGGGAGACGATGTCCCGGAAAAGCTCGGGGTCCTGCACCGTTCGCAATGCCTCGAGGGCCTGTTCTTCGGTAATGGGCATGAAACTGATCGATGAAGGCCCAGCCGGCGCCTAAAGCCCTGCGGAATAGGCATTAACGGCCCTGCGGGGATCGGTACACTCTGCTCGACTGCCACACTATAGGAAGCCACACGCATGTCCGAGTCGATGGAGCCGATCACCTCCGCCCTGCACCGCCGCGGCGGACGCGCGGGGAAAGAGACGCCCGAGG
The DNA here is from genome assembly GCA_041749155.1 of Phycisphaerae bacterium. Taxonomy (GTDB): domain Bacteria; phylum Planctomycetota; class Phycisphaerae; order Tepidisphaerales; family Tepidisphaeraceae; genus JAEZED01. The sequence continues at coordinate 1,131 of JBGTBZ010000360.1, read as the reverse complement.
CGCTTCGCCGGCAGCAGAGCGAGGTCGGCTTTACGCCCGGCATCAACATCAAGCCGGGCAGCGACGACGATGGCTGGGAAGTTCCCCCGCCCGTCACGTTGAACGACGGCACGCGCCTCCAGCTCTACAAGGACGGCGAGGGCCTGGCCGCGGGGTTCCAGGCGATCGAGCATGCGAAGAAGCGGATTTTCCTGGAGGTCTACATCTGGCCGAGCGACGAGACGGGCCGTAAGTTCGCGGCCCTGCTGGCGAAGAAGGCGCGCCAGGGCGTTGCGGTGTACGCGATTTACGACAGCTTCGGCTCGTTTTTGGCCGACAGCTCGATGTTCGACTCGATGCGCCGTGCGGGCGTGCGGCTGATCGAGTTTCATCCGATGGTCCCCTGGAAGAGCCGGTACAGCTGGCGGCCGGGCAACCGCGATCATCGCAAGCTGCTGGTGGTGGACGACCGGATCGCCGGGTGCGGGGGCCTGAACATCGGCAACCGGTACGCCGGGACATGGGTGGCCCGGCTTGCGCGGCTGGACGCGCACAAGCTCTGGCGCGACGCGGCGGTGGGCATCGTGGGGCCCGGCGCGGCAACGTTTGCCACGAGCTTCATCCGGACGTGGAACTACTGCCTGCACCGAGGCCCGATCTCGAAGACGCTGTGGTTCCAGGGCCTGCGGATGGGCCGCGCGGCGAAGGGCAAGCGTATCGGCAAGGCGCGGCAGCGGCCCTACTACCGGGTTGCGCGGCCGGAGGGATACGTGCGCGATCTGTTCGAGCCGGGCCGGCAGCTTGCCTGCATGGCGGGCGCGCCCACCCTTTCCAGCCCGCTGCGGCCGTTCCTGTACCGGCTGGTGCGGGATGCGCGCCAGAGCATCGTCATGACCATGGCCTACTTCGCCCCGGACGACGAGCTGATCGACCTCCTGTGCGCCGCCGGCGATCGCGGCGTGCGCGTGCGGCTGATGTTCGCGACCAAGAGCGACGCCCACCTGCTGGTTCTGGCAGCCCGGAGCTTCTACCAGAAGCTGCTGGCCGCCTGCTGCGAGGTCTACGAGCGCCGCGGAGCCATGCTGCACCAGAAGAGCATCGCCGTGGACAGCGAGGTGACCGTGCTGGGCAGCACCAATCTGGACTACCGGA
>JBGTBZ010000359.1:0-7762 GCA_041749155.1 Phycisphaerae bacterium | reverse complement strand
TCCGTCCGCCATTGCCACCATTCCCGCCCGCGCCTCCACCGCCAGAACCACGGGCGCGGCGCTGATCGCTGCCACGCTCGGTATTGGCGGGTGATCCAGATCGATCGGCCCCCTCCTCATCGTCACACGCAGGGGCATGCGCCAGCCCGCCGGCGCTCTCGTCTTCCCCACGATGCTCGTGGCTCTCACAAAGCAGCTTCTCCACGCGATGCATCACGCCATTGCTCGTCCGCCGGTCCGCCGCGAGGACCGGTCGGTTCTCGACCAGCAACTCTCGCACTTCCTGCCCTCCCACATCCGCGGCGATGCGGCGGGTGATCTGGAGCGTGTGACCGGCCAGAGTCGGCCGCAGGTGAAGCCCGTTGACACTCTCGCTCGTGACTTCGCTCCACAGGATATGCGCGCCAAGCAGATGGCGTAGCTCCTGCCGCCGCGCCGGGTCGCGGAGCTGCTTCAGCTCGTCGGCGCCAAGTTCCTCGAAGGCTGAGTTGACCGGGACAAAGGTCGTGTGGGTGTTGACGCCGTCCAGCACCTGCCGCAGCCCGGCGAGTTCGGCCAGTTCGGCGAAGATGCGCAACTGCTCATCCTCGCGCACGAGTGCCCACGTCGAGCCCGCGAGCTGAGCCTCGGGCAGTTTAAGCTCGGCGTCCTGCCCGTCGGGGCCTGCGAAGGTCACCCCGGGAAGCAGAAGCGCGATCAGCGTGCCCATCATCACGATGGCCGGGGCGGACCGATGAAATCTCAGATTGCACTGGCGCATGACACGCTCCTTGCATAGGGACCTTTGGCCTATCGTACCACAGGAACCGCCCGTCAAGGCACCCTTCTGCCTCGCCGTTTTTCGATCGCCTTTCTGAAAATCTCCAGGTTTCGCCGGTTCGACTTGTACGCCACGTCGAACACGTCTCCAACCACCGGCACGGCCCCCACCAGCAGATCCACCCCGATGTTACCCAGCATTCGGCCGATGGCGACGCTTCCCAGCCCATGCTTACCCGCCAGGTAGAGCGGGTAAAGGCTCAGAAACGCGGTCGTCAGGTCCCCCGCCACCGGCACCAGCCCGATGATCCCATCCCAGCCGAAGCGGACTCCGCCGACGGAAAACTGCGTATCCAGCAGTCGGGCCAGCCGCGTCAGCCGACCTAGATCCCGCTCCAGGTCGGGATGCACGGAATTAACTTCTACTTTCAGCGGCTTGCCGCCCGTTGAGGGCCCAGTCGCGTCGTGGTTCATCCCTCACGGTACGCACGCCCCCGGAGACGCCGGCTGCCGCCGCTTGCGAGAAGCGGCTTTGAGGCCGGCTGCCGGGTCTCCGGGGGACGCCCGTCACTTCCTCCTCCGCCAGGCCAGTTCATGCCGTTCGGCGGCGCCGCAGGGCAAGGAGGCCCACCATGGCGAAGACCCCCACGCCGCTGGGCTCTGGGACCACCTGGAAGAACACCGAGAAGTCGCCGCTGCTGGTGCTCCCGCCGGCCACCAGGTCACCGGAGGCTTCGAAGATCAGCTCGTAGAGCCCCTGCTCGGTGAACGCCCAGTGGTAGTGGCTGTGGCTTCCGACGTTAACGAGCAGCGAGTTGTCGCCGTTGAAGGTGAAGCTGTCGCCGGCGCTGGAAAAGAACGCCCGCGGATTGCCAGCCACGAAGGTGTACAGCGAAAACTCTCCCGGCCCAGAGGCCACGCCATTGAACGTGAGCGTGAGCCGGTCACTGACGAACACCCCCACTTCCACCTCCTCGGCGGCGATGCCCAGGTACGGCAACTCCTCGCCAGGGTCGTTCGAAGGAAAGGCGTAGATCAAATGTCCCGCGGACACGCCCGTGAAGTCCCACTGGCTGCCCGCGGGCCGCGCAAAGGGATAGTCGAACTGATTTACGCTGTCGGTACTGTCGAAAACCCCGCGCATGATTGCGTCGGAGAAGTCGAACTCCAGCTCCAGCTCATGGTTGTGCCAATGCGGCTCCCACTCGCCGTTGACGTACGCCGTCTCAAAGTCCCAGTGGCCATTGGTGATGACGCTCTGCGCCGCCGCGCTGGTGCTGGCCAGGCAAAGGGCCAGTCCCGCCACAGCCAGCAGGCAGAGTCGCCGCCGCCAGGCACTCAGTCGGTCAACTGTAAAATGCATCTGAAATCTCCTCTTGGTAAAACGTCTGCATAGGGGTACGTCGTTGTTTCGTCCGGGGAATCACTCCTCAGGGGGTCGGGCGAAGTTCATCTGCGAGGTCCCCTCCTCCGCCAGCGCCTTCAGGGCGGCGGCTTCGATGGCGACCACGTGCGTATCGGCATAAAGGATGTTGCAGCGGCCGCGGGGATGGCTCAGCGGCCCTTTCCCACCGTGGCGCTGCGGCTCGATCTCGCGGGACATCCGGATCCAGCGCATCTGCGGATCCGAGCTGCTGAACCAGTAACGCGAGTGCGTGTGGTCCCAGTAGGGTGTGACCGGCTTCATATCCGCCAGTTCGAAGAGCAGGGGCACTACCGGCGCCTGCTTGAGACGCGTGAACCGGGTGTAGTCCTCCAGAACGCGTCCCGTCGGGCTGATCAACGGGACGGCCACGTATTCGTTGAAGACGTAGCTGCTGGCCTTCAGTGGAATCACCTCGTCCTGACGGGCGTGCTCCGGACAGAGCCGGATCGCGTCCACCCTGTCGAGAAAGGGCATCACCGTGTAGACCCATGCCTCGTCCGGCGGATGATCGTGCTGCGTCAGCGGCACATCCCCGTTGTAAGCGTTCGCATACATCATCAGCCCGGCGCCAAGCTGACGCAGGTTGCTGGCGCATCGCGTCTGATGCGCTGCGCTACGAGCCTTGGACAGCGCCGGCAGCAGAATCGAGATCAGCAGGGCGATGATGCCGATCACCACCAGCAGCTCGACGAGCGTGAACGCGCGGGCTCCGCGCCGGCGTATGGGCCAGCGCAACAATGTGCGCAGGGCAGGATGTGTCACGGATCGCTCCGGTTGCGGTCTCAGCAGGAGCCTGCAGGCGCCGGCCAGACGATTCGGATGCACCGCAGGCATGCTGCGGCCGCACGCGATGTCCCTGAAGCTCGGCTCTTACAGGAGTTCAAGCACGATGACCGGGCCAGGCGGCCCAGCACCAGCGCTCACGCCACGTCCCTAGCCGATCGGCGGGGCGCGCGGCATGGCTGCGATCGGAGCGTCGCAGCCGCAGAATATCTCAAGAGCTCCCCATAACCGATCCCCCCCTGCAGGCAGTTCGGGCAAAGCCGACTCGTCCCCGATTGCGGCCCCACTCGCCGCCACCGTGCCCAGCAGAGAACAGACGTCGCAATTAACCTCATCCACCGGCTGATGCGGGCTCTGCGGCTCACCCGCCTCGTCCGATGCGGCATGAGCGTGGTCACCGTGGCTGGCCAGCACGTGGCCCGTGAGCAATACCGGCACCAGCAGATACGCCAGGGCCGCCGAGGCGACCAGCAGGCCCGCAAGGCCCCGGACCGCGCCCGGGAACTGTCGAGACCGGGATTTGTGGGCTGGCTTGCGCATTGACCACCGGGCGGTTTGAGAACCGCACCTTAGTGTCTGTCCCGACCCGCGCCAATCCGTGCAAAATCTCAACTCTTAACCGTCTGCTCCAACTGCTCAACCACCCGCTCATCCAGCGCGATACCGCTCGCCTCGGCATTCTCCCTTAGCTGCTCCGGACGGCTGGCGCCGACGATCACGCTCGACACCTCCGGCCGGCGGAGGCACCACGCCAGGGCAAGCTGGGCCATCGTGCATCCCTGGTCCTGCGCAATCGGCTCCAGCCGGTGCACCTTGTCCAGAAGGTCAAAATCCTCCACCAGCCGACGGATGAACTGGTTCTGCTTCCGGTCCGTCGCCCGCGACCCCGCCGGCGGCGGCTGGTTCGGGCGGTACTTCCCGGTCAGAACGCCCTCCGCCAGCGGGCTGAAGCAGACCTGGCCGATCCCGTGGCTCTGGCACAGCGGGAAGAGCTCCTTCTCCCAGCCACGCTCGATCAGGTTGTACTGCGGCTGGCTGCTGCGAGGGGCGTAAAAGCCCTCATCCGCGCAAAGATCCAGACATGCCTGCACCTGGGCCGGCGTCCACTGCGAGAAACCCCAGTAATTGACCTTCCCCTGCTTGATCAGGTCATCCATCGCCCGCACCGTCTCCTCGAGCGGCGAATCCTCGTCGTAGCGATGACATTGATAGATATCGATATGATCCGTGCCCAGCCGCTTCAGGGAGGCCGCACACTGCTCCATGATGTGCTTTCGCGACAGCCCCTGCTGGTTTGGCAGGTCTCCCATCGGAAAGTAGACCTTGGTCGCCAACACATAGCTGTCCCGCGGTCGCCCCTTCAAGAGCTGGCCCCACACCGACTCCGCCTTCCCCTTCGCGTACACGTTGGCGGTGTCCAGGAAGTTGATTCCAAGCTCGAAAGCCGTGTCCAGCACCGTCTTGACCTGATCCTTGGTCAGGGCGTTGCCAACCGTGAGCCACCCGCCCAGCCCGATTTCGCTGATTTTGACGCCGGAACTGCCAAGACTGCGGTAATTCATAGCCCAGAGCCCTCAAGAGACCTGCCGGCGGTGCCGACATATCCGAAAAGCTTGCCCGGATTACCAAACCCTCCGCCGGGCGGGGCAGTCTACGGGTCGCCCCAAAAGGTTCAACTTGAGTCGTGCTGGATATTTGGCTAGGCTGCGAGACAGTCTTGTGGTCAGGGCATGCTTAGGTTCTCTGGCGGAGCCGTTCTGCCCATTACAACTGACCGCCATCGCACGATCTCGGGCGTTATCGGAATCTCGCTTCCCAATTCATCTGAGAGCCCTCAATCCGCCGAACGTGTAGATAGAACGCTCGTAGACAGACGAACGACGCACCGCGTGCCCGAGATCGTTCCGGGCATGGAGACAGGGTGGCTGATCTTCCTCAGATCTTTCGACAAGCCCCCCGATCCGTTTCGCTCCTCCGGTGCGTCCGACGCTCTACCCGGAATCGCCATGCTTGATGACATGTCTTCGCTCCCAGACGCCCAGCGCCGTTCCTCTGCCCTCAAACGGGCTGCCTCGCTGGCTGCTGCGGGCCTGATCGCCGCATCCCTGGTGGGTTGCGCCTCGAAAGCCAGCACCTCCTCGGGGATGAACGCCCCCGATCCCGGCGGACCGCTGGTCATCTCGGGCACCCCCACCGCCGACACGGCTGCTTTCAACAAGGCGAATCGTTCGTTACTCCAGGCCCAGCACGGGGTTATCGAAGATGTCGGGCCCAAACCCGTCTGGCGAAGCTTCCGCAACGATCGCGACAAGACGCTCACCGGCGCCGCCGACCAAGGCGATCCCGAGCAGGGCATCCCAGCCCAGCGCTCCACCGTCATCGGTGACCACGACAACGCCGCAAACGACGTCCCCGCCATTCCTTACGCCGATGCCGCTGATGCCCTGGGCCCCGTAGGTCGGTCTGACGCGGCCGCCGCGCCCGCGGAGGGGTTCGCCGGCCCGCTTGCTCCCCAGTACCTCGTGGCTCAGCCCGCCACCGCCGAGGCGCGCCCGCGCGACTTCCCCATCACGCGACAGGCCCTCCCCGATGGCCGCGTTCGACTGATCTGGCACATGCGCAGCTTCGGCGGGCCCACCGTTACAAGCGCCGTCAACGGCAGCGTTTCCCGCCGTGACATCACCCGCACTCCAAAGGACCTGGCTCCGCTGATCGCCGTCGTCCAGGGCCACCTCGCCGACAAGGGGCAGGTCCTGCCCCTGGTCAACGAGAGCAAGCTGGTCATCACCTGCACCGCCGACGCCGAGGAGGGCGTGCTGGCGCTGCTCGACGACATCGACATCCCCGCCCCACAGGTGGAGATCACCGCCAAGATCTTCGAGGTGAGCCACAACTTCGATTATCAGCAGGGCGCAAAGCTGCTGCTGAACCGGATCGCGGAGGACGGGTCCCAGCAGGCGCTGTCGCAGTTCCAGACGCAGCGTCTCCAGGATTCAGTTGCCAACGCATCGCCGTTCCAGGGATCGGTGATCACCCTCATGCAGACTTTCGCCGATCACGGCATCAGCCTCGACACCCAGTTCGAGCTGCTGGCCGAGGCCGGCCTCATCAATGTCGTCAGCAGCCCCCGCCTGACCGTGGCGGAGGGACAAACCGGCTACATGCTCGCCGGGCAGGAGCTGCCGATCCAGGAAGTCAACATCGTCAACAACAACATCCACGCCTCCACGAAGTACAAGCCCGTCGGCGTCCAGCTTTACATCACGCCCCAGGCGATCGGCGGGGGCATGATCAAGCTTCACACCGTCAGCATCGTCAGCAGCGTCGCCGGCTTCAGCCCCCTGCCCGCCATCCGCGGAGACGGCAAGCAGAACGCCCTGCTGATGAACCCCGTCATCGACAGCCGCGAGGCGGAGACGGCGGTGACGGTGCCGGAAGGTGAGACGCTGGTGATCAGCGGCATGCGGATGGTGCGCACCACCACGCGGGAGGACAAGGTGCCGGGCCTGGGGGACATCCCCTTCATCGGCAACCTCTTCAAGAGCCACCGCAGCCAGCAGCACCTGACTGATCTCTACTTCTTCGTCACTCCGACGCTCGCCAGCGCCGAGTGAGTCGCCCGCGAGTACAAACCAAACGCCCGGTGTCGCGTGACACCGGGCGTTGTTCGCTTCTGGCATGGGATCAGACGTCGCCTTCCTTCATCATCCCACGCACCAGCCTGTACAACCCGTCCGTCACACCCCAGTCCACCACGTTCCACCACGCGTCGATGTACGCCCCGCGGTTGTTCTGGTACTTCAGGTAGTAGGCGTGCTCCCACACGTCCAGCGGCAGGATCGGCATCCCGCCCGGCGGGAAATACGCGTCCTGGTCGTTCATCGCCTTCACATGCACGCGGTCCGCCACCGGGTCGTATACCAGCACAGCCCAGCCACTGCCCTTCACGCCCGCCGCCGTCGCCTTAAACAGACGCTGGAAGTTCTCGAACGAGCCGTAGGCGGCGGTGATCGCCTCCAGCAGCGCCCCGCCGGCGGGGCGGTTTTCTCCATTGCCGCTGGGCGGGCCCATCGTGGCCCAGAAGACGCTGTGCAGGACGTACCCGCCATAGTGGAAGCCCAAGTTGCGCTGAAGCCCGTAGAGGCGGGCGTCGTCGATCGTCTCCTGCCCGGAAGCCTCCTTCAGGGCCGAGACTGCGCCGTTGAGGCCGTTGACATAGGCCTGGTGATGCTTGTCGTGGTGCAGCCGCATCGTCGCCTCGTCGATATGCGGCTCCAGCGCGTTGTAGGCGTACGGCAGCGGAGGAAGCATGTACTCGCTGCCGTTCCACATCTGCCCCATGACGGCGGCGAGCTTGTCGGATTGCACGGGCCCCGCCGGCTGCGAGAGCCGGCCTTCCTGGGCCGCGGACACGAGCGATGCCAGGGCGCCCCCGCCGAAGAGGGCCGGCACACCCGCGGTGATGATCTCTCTGCGGCTGGTCATGGCAAATCTCCTTCCGAATGCTAAGTCTTGATCTGACGGCTCCTAATGCCATCAGCCTACCCGCTGCCAGTACCTTCAACAGCCCCGGAAATCAAGCGGCTCCCCGTTCCGGGCCAGCGCGCACCAGTCCACAGCTTCGCACGGTTGCGAAGCTGTGGCGGTACGGATGTCGCTAGATCATTTCGAGCGGGGAGCCGACTTCCTGCTCGTGCGCGTGGATTTCTTCGCGGTCTTTGCCGTCTTCGCCGCCTTCTTCGGACGCGTGCCCTTGGCAGCGCCGGATCGCCGGGCGCGCCCGGGCGCCGGCAC
>JBGTBZ010000358.1:0-3092 GCA_041749155.1 Phycisphaerae bacterium | reverse complement strand
TGCCCCGCGGCCTCCGCCAGCTCGTCGATGAAGCACTCGCGGGCGAAATTGTTGGCGGTCGAGCCCAGGGCCCGGTAGGACCCCTCGCGTAGCGGGCCGGCGGCGCGGACCGCCTCATCGGTCTTCGGATCGACGTCGTATGGCGAGCGGACGCCGGACCCACCGGCGTTGATGTTGACGAAATGCCAGCTTGTCATCTTGCCGGCCTCGTCGAGTGTGGCCTGCATCTCCATCACGGTGGCGGGGCGGAAGTAGGCCCAGGTGAACTCCTCCTCCCGCGTCCATCGGACGGCCACGGGCTTGCCGATGGCCTTGGCGATTCGGGCGGCCTCGACGCCGGCCTCGCCGCTGCCCTTTCCGCCGAACCCGCCGCCGAAGTCGGGGGTCATGACGTGAACACTCTGCTCATCCATCCCCGTCGCCTGTGCGACGGCGCGGCGGACGCCGTGGGGGTACTGGCTGCCAGTCCAGACGGTCATGGTGCCTTCGCCGTCGATCTCGGCGACGCCGGCGCGGGGCTCCATGGGCACATGCTGGATGTAGGCGGCGGTGTAAGTGGCAGTTAGCTTCTTCCCATCGTGGTCCTGCGGCTGCGGGGCGTTCTGGGCGGTGCTCTTGAGGTGCTCGAAGAGCGTGGCATTGGAAACGTGCTCCTGCTGCTCTTCCCACTGGGAGGTCTGCCTGAGCGCCTCCAGGGCCTGCTTGGCCTGGTGCGTGCTGGGCGCCGCGACTGCGACGAAATCGCCGTCGCGAACGACCTCGACGCCTTCCATGTCCTGGGCGACGGAAAGGTCGATCTCGCGGAGGCGCGCGCCGTAAGCCGGGGCCCGCAGGACCTTTGCGTACAGCATGCCGGGGCGGACGATGTCGGAGGGGAACTCGTGCTCCCCGGTAACGATCTCGCGGCCGTTGGGGCGGCCGAGCGACTGGCCGAGGATCTTCCACTCTTCGACGCGGGTGAGCTCGACATCCTGGGGGACGTTCTGCTTCAGGGCGGTGCTGTCGCGGGCGAGATCGGCGTAGGTGAGCGAGTCGTCATCGCGGTCCACGCGAAGCTGCGAGAGGAGCCCGAACGCCGCAGCGCAGGCGGCGCGGACGGAGGGGACGGTGCGCGGCGTGGTCTGGCTGCCCCAGGTTCCGCCGTCATCGGGGCAAAGGCTGGTGTCACCCATGACGAGGATGACCTGGTCTGCGGGGATGCGCAACTCCTCCGCCGCGGCGGCGGTGAGCTGGGCGCGGGCGCCCTGGCCCATCTCGACCTTTCCGGTCATGACGGTAACGCGGCCGTCCTCGCCGATGTGGAGGCGGGTGTCGATGGTGGCGGGCGTCTGCTCGCGCCGGCGGCCCTGCGTTGCAAAGGCCGGGACGCTGGCCACGAGAATGAGCCCCGCGCCCAGCGACTTGACGAAGTCTCGGCGTGAGAGGCCCGCGGGCGGGCTGACTCGGCCTTGCGCGGCGCGGTCGAGATCGAAGGGGGAGATATCGAGACTCATGGCGTCACCTCCTGCTGGCTGGCGCCCGCGGCACGGCGGACGGCCCGAAGCATGCCCGGATATCCCCCGCAGCGGCAGATGTTGTGGTTCATGGACTGGCGGATCTCGTCGTCGGAGGGGCTGGGATTGCTCTCCAGCAGCGCCGCGGCATTCATGACCATGCCTGCAGTGCAGTAGCCGCACTGGAAGGCGCCCTCGTCGAGGAAGGCCTGCTGAACGGGGTGCAGCTTTCCATCCTCGCCGAGGCCTTCGAGGGTGGTGAGCTTCCTGCCCTCGACCTCCTCGATGTCGAGCGTGCAGGAAAGCGTGCGCTTGCCGTCGATCATGACCGTGCAGGCGCCGCAGGCCCCCTCGCCGCAGCCGTACTTGGTGCCGGTGAGGCCCAGGTCTTCGCGGATGACCTCCAGCAGCGACCGGCCCGGCGGCGATTCAATGGACGTCTGGCGGTCGTTGACGACGCAGTTGATCCTCACCATGTCCATGGCGGCGACCTCCTTTGAGTGGATTCCGAGAGCGCCGGCGGCGCCGGGTGGCACAGTTTAACGGAAAAGGCGCCGGGCTGGGCGGCGAAATCCTCCGCGAGGGCGGGGAAAAATGGGCTGGAAACAGTTGAGACCGTGGCGCATTTAGAGGGTGGGTCGGCAAAGGCCGCAAAACGGACTGAAAATGACGCTCATCAACGACTCTCGCTCCCGGCGCAACTTCCTCGCCCAGCTTGGCGGCAGTGCGGCCGCCCTCGCCGCCACGGGCCTCTTCGCCCGCGGGGCCTTCGCCGACGAGTTGACACGCACCCCGCGGCAGACGGAGGGGCCGTTTTACCCCGACAAGCTGCCGCTGGACACGGACAACGACCTGTTGATCCTCGGCGACGCCACCACGCCGGCGCTGGGCGAGGTCACGCACCTCACCGGGCGCATTCTCGACGCCAACGGCGACCCGGTGAAGGGGGCTCTAATCGAGATCTGGCAGGTGGATGCCCACGGCAGCTACCTGCACACGCGGGGCCTCGTCGAGCGCCGCGACGCAGGCTTTCAGGGTTACGGCAAGTTCGAGACCGCCAGCGACGGCGGATATCGCTTCCGCACGATCAAGCCGGTGCCGTATCCCGGTCGCACGCCGCACATCCACGTGAAGGTGAAGAAGGGCGAGCGCGAGCTCTTGACGACGCAGTGCTACATCAAGGGGCATCCGCAGAACGAGCGCGACGGCATCCTGCGGAGCATTCGCGACGCCAAGCAGCGCGAGTCGGTGATCGTGGAGTTCAAGCCGGTCGAGGAGTCCAAGGTCGGCGAGCTGGCGGCGCGGTTTGACATCGTCCTGGGATACACGCCGGCCGAGGCGCCGCACGAGGCCTAGAACGATTACGCCGTCTTGTGCACCGTCGCCCAGACCTCGCGCTTCGCGTCCAAGTCGCGGAACTGCTTGCGGCCCAGCACGAGGTCGGCCATCACCGTCGCGATCTCGCGCGGGCGCATGCGAAAGCGCACCTGCGACCACGGGATGGGATCGCCCTTGAGCTTCGCGCCCTTCGCCCACTCCGGCGGCTCCGCCTGCTCGACGTTCAGCCAGGCGGTATCCTCGCCGCCGCCGACGTGCGGG
>JBGTBZ010000357.1:0-4710 GCA_041749155.1 Phycisphaerae bacterium | reverse complement strand
CGCACCGCCGGCGGGCGCCGCGCTACGAGGTGGACCGGCTCGCTCGCGAGCTGGCGGATGCGGATGCGCGGCTGGAGTCAATGCAGCGCGACATGGTCGCCGGGGAGCCCGCAGTGTGCGATGCCCAGGCTCGCTTGGCGGACGCGGAGAGGGCGCATGAGGCGCTTTGGGCGAGTATCGAAGGCGATCTTTGGCGAGATTCGGCCTTCCGCCGGGCCACCGACGACCAGGCCCGCTTCGAGCGGGACGCAGCAGCGGCGGAAATGGCCCTCTGCGACTTGCGCGCCGCCATCGCGCCGCTGGAGCAAGATCTCAACCGGCTGCACGTATCCTCCCACGTCTCCATTACGCAGGGCTTGGAGCGTGAAGCGGCGAGGATCAGGTTCTCGCTGGACCAGTTTGGCCGCGATGTCCAGCTGGCCAACGACTGCATTCGCCGCACCGAGCGCGAGTTCCAGGACGCCCGCCGCGCCTATGACGCCGCCTGCTCCGCCGCAAGCAGGACCCGGCACGACGATCACCGGCGCAACGACCACGGCCGCGATACCGGCGATTACCGCGACCGCGGTGATCGCTATGAGCGCGCGCGCGGCGACGATGACGATGATCGCCGTCGCCGGACTCGCGACTGACGAGTCAATCGAGTACGCCAAAGGGGGACCCGGAGGGCATCGGAGCAGGACGTTCATACGGCTGTCGGACAAGGTGAGCCCGACCGCTGTCGCTCGCATCGCCGAAGCCCCGCATAGCGTCGAGTACGCAGAAGGCTTGCTGCAGCGAGCAACGGTGCTCTCGGCCTGAACGGAGGGCATGGGCCAGATCGAGAAGACCGACCCCCCTGCCGTAGCCTGCGACAAAAGCGTGCGGTACGTCGTGCCAAAGCCCGTCGCCACCTTCGTGACGGATCCTCGGTACGCCGTCGAAGCCGTTGGGATCAGGGACCTTGAGGGTTGCCTTCGTGCCGTAAATCACGATCGGATGTTCGCCGTCCGCCTCGGCGTTGCGCATCGCAAACGACTGGATGACACTCCCGACTGCGCCGGACGCGAACTCGATGACGCCCGCATAGTGATCAGGCGTTTGAACGCCTATCTCCGCCCCACTCTTCGGCTGGCTGGTGATCGTTCTACGCGGGATGGCGATGCTGGTGAAGCCGTTGACGCGACGCATCGGGCCTAGCAGTTGCAGCAGGGCCGTGAGGTAGTATGGGCCCATGTCCATCATCGGCCCGCCGCCGGGCTCGTAGTAGAACTCGGGCGCTGGATGCCAATGCTCATGGCCGCGGCTGATCATGAACGCCGTGAAAGCAGTGATGTCTCCTAAGTCACCTTTATCGATCAATCTACGGCAGGTCTGGAGCCCCGCGCCGAGGAAAGTGTCAGGGGCGCACCCCACGCGAAGGCCTGTTCGTGCAGCGGTTTCCATGAGCCGCCGGCCTTCGTCGCAGTTGATCCCAAGCGGCTTTTCGACATAAACGTGCTTCCCCGCCTCCAAGGCGGCCACCGAGACGGGAACATGAGCCTTGGGGGTCGTGAGGTTGAGCACGACCTCAATGCCGGGATCCGCAAGGAGTTCCTCGGGGGAAAGGACAAGGTCGATCCCATGTCTCACGGCCGCTGCCTCGGCGGCGGAGCGGTTAAGGTCGGAACATGCGACGATCTGCATCGCGGAGAAACGGCGGCTCATGGAAAGGTATTGGCCGCTAATGTTCCCGCAGCCGATGCACCCGACCTGCACTGGATCCATTTCCCGGCTCCTTGAGGGACCCTTCACGGAACCACGCCGAGACGCTCGAGCTCCGTCTTGATGGCCCGGATCAGCGTGCGGTCGCGCTCGGCGTCGAAGGGTCGGGACCGCTGGATCTCTTCCGGGTAGAACCACGGCGGCCTGGTCCGCTGGTCGTCTGGCTCGTTGGCGTAGCGGGGAAAGACGTGGGCGTGAAGCTGCGGTTCCAGATTGCCGTAGATGCTGTAGTTGATGCGCACGGCACCGTGTGGCCGCGTCACGTTGAGTACCGCCTCGCCAAGAGCGGCCATGTCCTCTAGAAAGGTCTGCCGGGCTTCACCTTCGAGATCGTTCAGTGACGGAACCGAGGGGTCGCACAGGAGCAACGAGTAGCCGCGGAGGTACTGCTGATCCCCCAGCACTGCCCAGCCGCTGCGCAACAGGGCGATGACCCCGGGATTTGCCCCGCGCCGCGCTGCGGCGATGCGATCGGCGATGACGCCCATGTTGCGATCCTCAGACTTCGTCGACGTCGCTGCTGCGATTCATGGCCAGGTTGGCCAGCTTATCGGCAAGCTCGTTGTGCTCCCGCATATTGTGCAGGAAGCGAACACGCCGGAAACCCGCCGCCAGCCGTGCCGCCTCCGCGTGCAGGGGCTTCAGGTGCGGCATCTTAACGCGATACTCACCGGTCATCTGCCGGACGACGAGCTGGCTGTCGCCTCGAACTGTCACTTCATCGGCCCCAAGCTCACGGGCCCGCTTCAGGCCGTGAATGAGACCCTGCCACTCCGCCACGTTGTTCGTGGCACGGCCGAGAAAGCGACCCTCGGTGACGAGCGGCGTGCCATCGTCAGCGCTGCGAACAACAACGCCAAATCCAGCCGGGCCCGGGTTTCCTCGTGAACCGCCGTCGAACTCCACAATCACGTGCATTGGAGCCCCCAGAACAGAGAACCGTGATCACTCCTGCCCGGTTTGGGTCTCACCGGCGTGGTCGCCCATGCCCGCCTCGGCAAACTGCTGCACGGGCGCCCCGGGCCCATCTTCCGATCCGCCGCCGACATGCTTAATGGCAATCTGCGCCTCGAGGTCCTCCGCCTGGAGCTTGCCGCTGATCAGCCGGCGGAGCGATTCAGCGCTCTGGACCTTGTAGACGCCCTCGGACTCGCCACTGACGAACACCTCGGCCTCGACGGGGGACGCATTGGCAAGTTCAGCGTCTCGCAGCGCCTCCGCGGCCGCGGTTGTGATGATGCGACGGACATCGGCGCTGGCGGCGCTGGGCGTACGCTCGACGCGGGCGCCCTTCTTGCGCGGCTTGCTGGGCGAGGCTGCGCGCTTGCGCGGGGCTTTGGCGACCTTCTTCTGGCGGACCGCCTTGTCCGGCGTCAGGTCCTCCGGGACGTAGAGGATCCGACCGCAGCCGGGGCAACTGAGCACCTCGTCCCGCGTCATGAGGCGGTTGTACACGTCGACCACCAGCTCCATGTTGCAGGCGGTGCAGTAATAGTTTTCGGTCCGACCCTCGATGTGGCCGACGGCGGCCATCGCCTCACCATCGTAGTTGTCAGCCAGTTTGTCAAAAATCGAGAGAGCCGGCCCCGGGACGCCGTTGGCGGCGGCCTGGCGCAGCGGCGTCAAACGATCTATGTCGCTGCGCACCTCCACGGTGGTCGCGGCGATCTCCGTCTGGAGCTTTTCGGCGCGCTGCTGCTCGGCGAGAGTCTGCTCACGCAGCTCCGCTTCGCGCTTCTGTAGATCCTCGACTTCGGTGAGTTTGGCGACGGCCTGTTCCTCGACCTTGCTGCGATCGGTCTTCTGCGTGTTGATCTCGACGAGGAAGTTCTGGAACTGCTTGTGATTTTGCGCCCCCTGCTGCTGCTGACGCAGGTGCTCGATTCGCGCGTCGCGGGCGCGCAGATCGCTGTCAAGCTCCATCTGCTGGGCCCGTGAATGCTTCAGTCGATTGAGTGTGTCGGCGTGAGCCTTCTCGGCAAGCTCGGCGCGCTTCTTCTGCACGCGGACGCCGCGGGTGGCGGCATCGAGATTTGCCTGAGCCTGCCGGAGCGCCGTGTCGGCGCGGAAGAGATCGAGAAGGGCTTTGTTGGTCGGTCCCATGGGAAGCAGATGCTTTCAGATCCGGCGGCGGGCGATTTGCAGGCAACCGCCGGCGAACCACGTGTCCCCGGCCAAACGATTGACGGGGATGTGCAGGGTCATGTTAGCCGATGATCGGGTACGGTTCACGTGGGGTGTCCGCCAGAAGTAACCCGGGCGCAGGAGGGCCAGAAGCGGCCAAGGCAAACGCCCGCGACGAGATCGTCGCGGGCGTTTTGAGGTTCCCTGACCTGTGAATAGTCGGATGGCCGTTCGCCGCCGTTTCCGGGGGCGTTCTCCGCTCTGGGCGGAACGAGGCTGTGCTGACGAGATATCTTGTCCGGTTCGCACCGGAGGGCGCTTCGGCTGAGTAAGAGCCTGGCGCCGCGCAAGTTCTAAGTAATCCCTTAGAAAGGAGGTGATCCAGCCGCAGGTTCCCCTACGGCTACCTTGTTACGACTTAGTCCCAGTCATCGAGCCTGGCTTCGGCACCCCGGAGGTGGGGCGACTTCGGCCATTCCCGACTCCCATGACTTGACGGGCGGTGTGTACAAGGCTCAGGAACACATTCACCGCGGCGTAGCTGATCCGCGATTACTAGCGATTCCAACTTCACGAAGGCGAGTTGCAGCCTTCGATCTGAACTTGGGCGCGGTTTTTGCGATTTCCTCTACCTCACGGTTTCGGCTCGCTTTGTCCGCGCCATTGTAGCACGTGTGTAGCCCTGGACATAAGGGCCATGATGACTTGACGTCATCTCCACCTTCCTCCGGTTTGACACCGGCAGTCCCCTTAGAGTCCCCGGCATTACCCGCTGGCAACTAAGGGCAAAGGTTTCGCTCGTTAAGGGACTTAACCCGACATCTCACGACACGAGCTGACGAC
>JBGTBZ010000356.1:0-2158 GCA_041749155.1 Phycisphaerae bacterium | reverse complement strand
CAACGGCATGCCGACGTTCGTGCTGGTCCGCCCCGCCGACGCGGAACCGGCGGACGTGGAGGCGGAGTTTCCCTCGCGGGGCTCGCTCGAGGAGTTTCTCGAGCGGGATTCGCTGCGGATGCCGGCGATGTCGCCCGTCGCCATGCGGCCTGCGGAGCGCAATGCGGGGCTGCTCTGGGGCGGGATTGCCAGCATCGGCGCCGGTTTGGTGGCGGGCGTGCTCACACTGATTCCAGGCCGCTCCGCACCGTCCGCGGCAGCGGGATCGCGGCCTACGCGGCGCAACATGTCTCGCCCATAGACCTTATGACTCCAGTTCGCGGATCCGCGCGCTGCGGATCTGCACCGCCCCATCCCGCGAAAGATGCTGAAAGCCAATATGCCCCCGCCGCGGGCGGTCCCTGAGGGGCGGGGCCATCGTGCCGTCGTGCCGCGGGACGGGCTGGTCGAACTCTTCGAGATTGATGTCCTGGATGACCCGGTCGTTGAGCGTTGCCTTGAGCCGCGACCCGCGAAGCTCGATGCGCAGCGTGTTCCACTCCTCCGGGCGGTAAGCCTGCACGGAGGGCGCCGCGGCGCGGTAGAGGCCGCCGGTCAGCTCCGAGTCCTTCGCCTCGGGGTTGTAGCGCAGGTCCGCGACCTGCAGCTCCAGCCCATCGAAGGCAGGATCGCCCTTCATCGGCGTGCGCAGCGCAATCCCGCCGTTGCCCAGCGCCGTCAACCTGATCTCCAGCTCCAGCACGAAATCGCCATACTCCTTCTCGCTGATCAGCCACGTCCCCCGCCGCTCGCCGGAGCGGAGGATGCCGTCCGCCACCGTCCATTGCACCTCCTCCACCGGAATCGCGACGTCCGACCACTCTGTCACGACCCAACCCTCGGGGGCCCCATCCTCAGGAAAGAACGCGACGAAACCCTGCTCTGCGGGACGGGTCGCCGGCTGGAACGCCGCAAGGGCAAGCAACGTCAGGAGCCACGGCAGCTTCATGCCGCCATGCTATGGGGGAAGAGGTCAGAGATCAGAGGTCAGAGATCGGGTGCCACGGCTTCACCCGAAGGGGAAGCCGTGTCCGGCGCGATAACCCGCACGGCTTCCGCTGCGCGTGAAGCCGTGGCACCTCATCGGCTTCCGCTGCGCCTAATGCCGTGGCGCCCCATCGCCGCGATCAGCAGCACCGCCACACTCCCCGCCGACACAGCCATCCAGCCGCCGACGAAGCCGATGGCCAGGAACGGCAGGGCAAGCAGAATCGAGATCCAGTACCTCCGCATGGAGGCGCCGGCCAGCACGACCAGCAGCACATACGCCGGGAACAGCAGCCCGTAGAACCCCATGTAGCCCCGGTAGATGAGCTCGCCCACGCCGATTCCCATGAAGCTGGCCTCGCCCAGCGTGGCCCCCAGCGCCACAATCCCCACCAGGGCCGCCGCGAGGATGCCCACGACATTCCCCGGCACATCCCGGGTGACGGCGGTGTGGGCGGAGACGGTGAAACATACCTGCACCGCCAGGTGAGCGGCGATGAGCCAGGCGCCCAGCCCTGTGAACAGGCGGTAATCAAAGGCCCGCGCATACAGCAGCGAGAACACGATCATCACCAGGAACAGCACGCCAAAGCCGACGGAAAAGGCGATCCTCGCGCCGCGGCGGTCGGTGTTGGCGCGGGCGTGCAGGAACGTCGCATCCAGATACGGACAGAGGAGGAACCCGAACGCACACACCGGCACAAGCCCCACGAGGCCCCATCCGGGCGCCTCCCCGGTCGCCGGCGGCAGGACCAGCGCACCCGACGGCATCAGCATGGCGAAAATGAGCCCGCTCATCAGCCAGACCAGCACCGCGTTCATCACCATCGAAAGCCCGCTCGCCACCGGCAGCACGACCGCGCAGACCAGCGCCGCCATCACCAGCGCCATGCCTGCCCAGCCGATCAGCGGCGGCAGCAGCCACAGCAGGCCGAAGATCTGGAAGCTGACGGTGACGATGGAGAACAGGCGGATGGCGGTGGCGTGGCGGGCGGCGAGGTCCAGGGCCTGCTCGGGCCGCCGCAGCACCCACCCCATCGCCGCGGCGCCCAGCACGTTGGGCACGGCAAAGACGAGCCAGCCCGCCCAGCCGTAGTCGCGCACGAGGATCACCGGCAGATACATGCCGATG
>JBGTBZ010000355.1:0-1712 GCA_041749155.1 Phycisphaerae bacterium | reverse complement strand
GGAAACCAGTAATCCCGCCGTCCCCAGCCGAACGTCTCCCGAAGCCACGTCTGCACCGGGCCGCTGAACT
Source organism: Phycisphaerae bacterium (assembly GCA_041749155.1). Classification (GTDB taxonomy): domain Bacteria; phylum Planctomycetota; class Phycisphaerae; order Tepidisphaerales; family Tepidisphaeraceae; genus JAEZED01. Next base: position 1,642 of record JBGTBZ010000355.1, on the reverse strand, counting down.
GGAGCAGGTCGGTGTAGGCGTACGCCGCCAGGTACGCCGGCACCGCCAGCGGCAGCAGCAGCATCCAGCGGAGCAATCTCCGCCCCGGGAACCGGCATGCCGTCACCAGCCACGCCGTCCCCGTGCCGAACACCAGCGCAATCGCCCCGACCCCGCAGGCGAGGAGGAGCGTGTTGCGCACGTAGTCGAGCAGCCGCGTCTGCGCCAGGTGCGCCCATTCCCCCTCGGAATCCGCGAATACGCTGGCCAGCACCGTCACCGTCGGCACGGCCACGATGGCCGAGATCACCACGCAGACCAGCGGCCAGAAGCTGAAGAGTCGGCGATGGGGCACAAGGACATCCGGTCACCGCCAGCCGGCGCGGTCCATGATGCGGACGGCCTCGCGGTTGTTCTCGCCCAGCTTGGCGGCGTTGAGCTCATCGGCCTTGAACTCCCCGAACTTCTTGAGCACCTCGGGCAGCTCGACCCCCTCCACCACCGGGTACTCGTAGTTGGCGGTGGCGTAGAGCTTCTGGGCTTCGACGCTCGTCAGGTACTCGAGGAACTTGATGGCATTCTCGCGGTTGGGGGCGTTCTTCAGCACGCCAGCGCCCGACAGGTTCACGTGGGCGCCGCGGTCCTCCTGGTTGGGGAAGACCAGCCGCAGCTTGGCCGCCGCCTCGCGGTCGGCGGGGTCCTCGCCATCGAGCATCCGGGCGTAGTAGTAGTGATTGGAGACGGCCACATCCCCCTCACCGGCGGCGACGGCGCGGATCTGGTCGCGGTCACCCCCCTGGGGAGCGCGGGCGAGGTTCTCCACGAGGCCGCGGGCCCATTCCTGGGTGCGCTGCGGCCCGTGATGGGCCAGGAGCGACGCCACCAGGCTCTGGTTGTAGATGTTGCTCGAGGACCGGATCAGCAGCGACCCCTCCAGCTTGGAGTCGGCCAGGCCCTCGTAGGTGGTCACGAAGTCCTCCGGGACATCAGGCGAGAGCAGGATCACCCGCACCCGCTTGCTCAAGCCGAACCAGAGCCCATCGGGATGCCGCAGGCTGGCAGGGATGCGCTCGGCGAGGACATCGGATTTCACGCCCTGGAGTACGCCGCGCTCGACCGCCTGATGCAGGCGTCCCGCATCGACGGCAATGAATATGTCCGCCGGGCTCAGGTCCCCCTCCTGCTGGATTCGCGTTAGCAGGGCATCGGTGTCCCCCTCGATCAGGTTGACCTTGATGCCCGTTTCCTTCTCGAATTGCCGGTAAAGGGCATCATCCGTGTCGTAGTGACGCGAGGAGTAGACATTGACCACCTCCTGCTCCTGCCCGGCGGCGGGGGCCAACAGGGTCGGAGCCAGCAGGGACGAAAGGACGATCGCAAGTAGATTAAACATGGCAATGCGTTGATATGTTGAGACAGGACCCGGTGCATATTAGCTACCTGATCCTGTGTCTCAATACCGTCTCTCTTGGCAAGGGCGTAGTATTTTTCTCATGAAGGGGTCGAGAATCCTCGTTGGCGTGAACAAGACCGACACCGCTGTGCGGGCCGTCGCGACCGGGGCGACGCTGGCCTCACGGCTCGGCGGAGAGCTCGCCTTGCTGGCCGTCATCGATCCCCGGCTGGCGGTACCGGTGGAGGGGGGCTTGCCCCGCGACAAGAT
>JBGTBZ010000354.1:0-4291 GCA_041749155.1 Phycisphaerae bacterium | reverse complement strand
CTGTCGCGCATCCTGCCGGACGCCGAACCCGCCCGCCCCGGACCGCTCCCTTTCACGGCCGCGGCTCGTTCCAGAGGCGACTGTCGCCCCCACCGCCCCGGCCCCGCGAAGCGGCACGGCGGACGGATGAGGCGGTTGCCTGAACCGCTCATTGAGAAAGCACCCGCAAAGCCCGGCAATCCAGTACAATCAGGGGTGAGGGCACGGGTCATGAGAAGCGGCACTCTCTTAATCTTGATCATGCTGTGCGCGCCCGCTGGCCCGGAGACGCGCCCAGCCGGCGGTGACATCGACGGAACGTGGGAGTGGAAGGGGCATGCGGACATCGTGGGCGGACGTACGGGTCGTATTCTTGAGATCGCGCCAGGCGACGCGCCGGCGAACAAACTCGTGGCGATTACGCGCGTGCGGCACCATCCAGACCGGCAGACGGAACCCGAGGCCGCTCGTTTCGGTCCGTTCGAGGCACGCGTTGAAGAGAACACCCTGATCTTGAAGCACCCGGTGGGCCCGGCCAGGTACTCGTTCACGATGGAGGGCGACACGCTCACATTGCCGGCATTCGTGCGGAAGTGTGACAAGGAAATCCTGATCGAAGCCTCGCACATGCTCGATCTCGACGTTCGGTCCAGAGACGGCGAAACGCCCCCGCTCACGGTTCGTGAGTGGCGATGGGTATTCTCCGCCGCTCCGGAATCCGCCGAACGGGGCACGGGTCACTTCGGGATGAAGGCAACGCCCGATCCGCTGAAGGTCTCAACGACGTTTGACTTCGAATGGGAGTGGCGTGAGGACCACCTGGGCAGGCGGCGCATCATGATCTGGAGGAAAGGAGACGGTGGCACACTCGTCGAGAGTGGCGGGTTCCTTCTCGGCGAGACCGGCAAGCTTGAGTGGTACTCCAGCGGCGAAGACCGAGTCGGGCCGTTCGACACGGCACGGAGCTATGTGCCCGCTGACCGCTCAACGACCCGCCCGGCAGTCGAGTCGCAGCCCTAACCTGCAACGTCGGTCCGTCACCCGACTCCCTGTTTCCGGGATCAATCGAACATCCACGGCTACCCCCGCGCACTCCGCCGTCCCGGCCCGGTGTACCGGCTGCGCGGGCGGATCAGGCGGTTCCCGTCGTGCTCACGTCCGTCGGCACCTTCAGCAGGTGGAACATCCTATCATCCAACCGTGCGAAACGAGTTCACCGCCATTGTGGAGCAGGACGAGGGCTGGTTCATCGCGTATTCGCCCGAAGTGCCCGGCGCCAACGGCCAGGGCCGCACCAAGGACGAGGCGCTGAAAAGTCTCGCCGCAGCCATCGAGCTGATCCTCGAAGATCGTCGCGAAGACGGCCTGCGGGGCGTTCCTCCTACCGCAATCCGTGAGACGGTGACGGTCGGATGAAGACCGGGGCACTCTTACGCCACCTCCGCCAGCATGGCTGCGTCCTCAAGCGCGAAGGCGCCAGCCATTCGCTCTGGACCAACCCGCGCACCGGCCAAATGGAGGCGGTGCCGCGTCATGGTGAAGTCCCCAATCTGCTGGCACGCAAGATCTGCCGGGGTCTCTCTGTCCCCGAGATTGGTCGGTAAGAGGCCGCATCGCACCGGCTGCTAACTCCGCGCCCTACGAAACAAATCACGCTCCAAAAGCCCGCAAGCAGTGACACAACCCAAGCCGCGGCCGCACAAGCGCCCAGCAGCAAACGTGTGTTGAAGGACGGCGCTTGCATGGTGCCCTCCCCTCTCTGCCTCCAGGTTGAGCGTCGGTTTACTTGGCACTCCGCCGCTCCGGCCCCGTGTACAGGCTGCGCGGGCGGATCAGGCGGGTCAAGTGACCGGAAACAGGGCAACCCCAGGTCTGCCGGCCAGTGCCAGCCGCTCCACCACCTCCTTGCTGGAGTAGAGAGCAAACTGGTAGCCCTTCAGGCGAAACAGGAACTCCTTCGGGAAGGAACTCGGCCGAAAGCACGTCTTCTTGAAGAGCATGACCTTGCCACTATCCCGCTGGTACACAATGTCTGATCTCGAGAAGTCGATGGCGTCGACCGTCCTGAGCGAGTTGACGACGAACAGCGGCGGCACCTTCCACTGATCCGATGGATCGCTCGCCTCGACGTTCAGGGCAAGAACCTGCTGATGCTCATCGTCGAGCCGTTGAATCGCCTCCGCGAGCCCAGCGGACACGATCGTCCATGACAAAGGATTCACCACAAGGTCCGGAACATCGCCGCGGCCGATGCGCAGCTTGAGGAGGACATTGTTCAGCTCATCCGGCGACACGCGCCGCCGTCCCCACAGTACCCGCGAATCGAGCTTACCGAGCTCATAATCCTCAACCTCGAAGTCGTTCGAGGTGGGGATGTCGGGATAGAGTCGGTACGCGACGGCTCGGTCCGACCCGCTCAGCCCTTCGTGACGCATTGCTGAATCCTGCCCTCTTCTCCCGTGTCAATCTGTGCCAATCTGTGAAATCCGTGGCTAACCCCGCGCGCTCCGCCTTCCCGGCCCGGTGTACCGGCTGCGCGGGCGGATCAGGCGGTTCTTGTCCTGCTGCTCGGTGACGTGCGCCGCCCAGCCGATCACGCGGCTGCACGCGAACAGCGGCGTGTTCAGGTCGCTCCTGATGTCCAGCAGGTGGAACAGCGGCGCGGCGTAGAGGTCGGCGTTGGCGGGGATGTTTTTTAACCTCATCATCGCCGCCTCCAGCGCCTCGCCAATCTCGACCCACTGCGTCTCGCCGGTCGCCTTGCCCGCCTCGCGGCACATGTCGCGCAGGATCGGCACGCGGCTGTCGCCCTTCTTGTAGACACGGTGGCCGAAGCCCATGATCAGCTCCTTGCGCTCGAGCTTCCCCTTGATCCAGTTCTCGGCGTTCTCGGGCTTGCCGACCTCGCGCAGGACCTTCATCGCCTCCTCGTTGGCCCCGCCGTGCAGCGGGCCCTTGAGCGCGCCGATGGCGCCGGTGATGGCGCAGTGCATGTCGGCGAGCGTGGAGGCGATGACGCGGGCGGCGAAGGTGCTGGCGTTGAAGTCGTGCTCGGCGTAGAGCGTGTAGATCGCGTCCATCGCCTTGGCCTTCCACGCCTCGGGGCGCTTGCCCTCGAGCATGTACATGAAGTTGGCGGCGAGCGGCAGGTCATCCGCGGGGCCGACCGGCTCCTGCCCGCTGCGCAGGCGATGCGACGCGGCGGTGGCGGCATTGATGACGCCGCAGAGGCGGATGGCCTTGGCGACGTTGGCGGCGTGGGAGTTGTCGGTGACCTGCTTCTCCCAGCCGGCCGAGGCGCTGACGGCGGTGCGGAGGGAGTCCATGGGGTGCATGTCCTTGGGGAGAAGCCGCAGAACCTGGACGATCGGCTCCGGGAGCTTGAGCGCCGCGCGCAGGTCGCCCTCGATCTGCTGCCGCTGCCCGTCGCTCGGCAGATCGTCGTTCAGCAGCAGCCACGCCACCGACTCAAACGGCATCTTCCCCGCCAGCTCGTGGACGTCGTACCCGCGGTAGAGCAGCACCGCCTCCGCGTGCACTTGGCAGATCGCGCTCTCGCCGGCGATGACGCCCTCGAGGCCCGGGTGGTACACGACGGCGGGGTCCTGGGTTGGATCGGTTGAGGTGGGTGTCGTGGCCATGTCTTGTCTCGGGGTTAGGAAGGCCACGAATCACACGAATGCTCACGAATCGGAGCCGCATTCGTGTGCATTCGTGTCATTCGTGGCTTGTATCCGGCATCCAGAGCTCGGCGTTGGGGTCGTAGTCGAGCACGTCGTAAAGCTCCTGGCGGGTCTGCATCTTCTCGACGAGGTCCTTCTGCGTGCCGTGCTGCATGAGGTGCGCCAGCCCGTCGAGCATCGCCTTGTTCGCCAGGCGGAAGGCGGTCTGCGGGAAGATGACCATGCGATAGCCCATCGCCGCCAGCTCATCCACGCTCATCAGCGGCGTCTTGCCGAACTCGGTCATGTTCGCCAGCAACGGCGCCTTCGTCGCGCCCAGCGCCTCCGCAAATGCCTTCAGCTCCTCCGCCGTCTCCATCGCCTCGGGGAAGATCGCATCCGCCCCAGCCGCCAGGTACTGCTGGGCCCTCTCGACGGCGGCGTCGAAGCCCTCCACGGCACGCGCGTCGGTCCTGGCGATGATCAGGAAGTCCTTGTCCCGCCGCGCCGACACCGCCGCGGCGAGTCGCTCGCACATCTCATCGGCGGGCACGACCTCCTTGCCGGCGAGGTGGCCACAGCGCTTGGGCCACTCCTGGTCCTCGATGTGCAGCCCCGCCAGGCCCACGCGCTCCAGCTCGCGGACGGTG
>JBGTBZ010000353.1:0-3527 GCA_041749155.1 Phycisphaerae bacterium | reverse complement strand
CCCGACTTGCCGCAGGCGATGCCCTGGACGATGCCGCCGCCTTCGCCTGCATTGCCGCGGGGCTGGCCACCACCCGCGCCGGGGCCATCCCGGGCATGCCCAGCCTGGAAGAGGTTCGCCAGGCCCAGGAAAGCCTCCCGTAGCGCGCCGCGGCGCTTCTACGATCTCGCCTGATGTCCATCGACCTGCCGGCCGAGCTTCCAGAAGATCATGCCCGCTACCGACCCCTGCTCCAGAAGGTCGCCGGCCGCGCTGGGCGCCATGCCGAGCTTCAGCAGATGATGAACGACCCTGCCGTCCTGGGTGATCCGCAGAAGCTCATCGCCGTCAGTCGCGAATCCGGCCAGCTTGCCGAGACTTCCGACGCCTTCGCCGAATACTTAAAGGCCCTGCGCAACTGCCTGGAACTGCGCGAGATGCAGGCCGCCGACGACGGCGAGATGGCGGACCTGGCCTCCGAGGAGCTCCCCGCCGCCATGGCCCGGGCCGACGAGCTGCTGGAGCGGCTGAAAGACCAGTTCGTCAGCGCCGAGGATGCCAAAGTGACGCGGTTTTTCCTCGAAATCCGTGCCGGCACGGGTGGCGAGGAAGCGGCTCTCTTCGCCCGCGACCTCTTCGAGATGTACCGCCGCTACGCCGAGCAGAAGGTGTGGAAGTTCACCGTCGAGGACTTCTCCGACAGCGAGCGCGGTGGCTTCAAGGAGGTGATCGTGGCGGTCAGCGGCGACGGGTCGTACCGCCGGCTGCAATACGAAGGTGGCGGGCATCGGGTGCAGCGGGTGCCGGAAACCGAGGCCCAGGGCCGCATCCACACCTCCGCCGCGACGGTCGCGGTGATGCCGGAAATCCCGGACGTGCAGATCGAGATCAACCCCAAGGACATCGAGGAAGGCGGCTGCCGCGGCGGCGGGCCGGGGGGGCAGAACGTGAATAAGGTGGAGACCGGCTGGCGGATCGCGCACAAGCCCAGCGCCCTCTCGTTCAAGATCACCGAGCACAAGAGCCAGGCGCAGAACAAGGAGCGGGCTTGGAGCCTGCTGAAGTCGGCCTTATACGAGCGGGAACGGAGCAAGCAGCTCGCCGAGCAGTCATCCGCCCGGCGGAGCATGATGGGCAGCGGCGACCGCAGCCAGCGCATCCGCACCTACAACTTCCCCCAGAACCGCTGCACCGACCACAGGCTGGGCGGCGAAGGCGGCGGGGAGAAGAACTTCAGCCTGGAGCAGGTGATTGCGGGGAACCTGGACGACCTGATCGAGGCTCTGATCGAGCTGGACAAGCAGCAGCGGCTGGAGGAGATGTGAGCACGCCGGGCGACTTCAGTTCGAGATCACGTGAAAGATGTAGAATGGCGTTATGACCAGGTCGAGCGCCAGCGTGATCGGCACCAGAGGCAGGTTGGCGATGCCGTGCGCCAGCTTGCTGGATAGTGACGGTTCCACGAATCGTGGAAGCACAACCACGAACTCCTTACTCTGTTCGGACCACGGCTTCTGCGACCGAACCTGATAGACGCTCGAGTCGACGATCACAAGCTGCCATCGCTCGTATCGCACGCCATCATTTCCACGCATCCACCCCCGCCCGCTGTTCGGACTGCCGTCGGACACTTCGTTCAACACCGACGACTCGGGCATGACGCGGCGACTCTTCCAGAGTCGCGACGCCGTCACCTCGATCCGGAGCGGGGAAGCGCTGTCCGTCTTCGCGGCCGATGGAAGTTTGATAAGGTAACTCGGCCGGCTCCCCTTGTTGTTGGCTCGATAGATCGCGAAATATTCGGCTGGCTGACCTTCGCCATGGCGCACTTCATAAGCGCCGTCAAACACGAGGTTGTCCCGCGTGAGTGTCTCTGTCGTAAGGCACCCGCAGGCGCATGTCGCTGCAAGGCACGTCAGAACGAGGTGGCTGAGATGTTTGACGTTGAAGTACATTGCCGGTCCCCAGGACAGGGCCACGCGGCTCCTTCAAGAGCAGCCCCACGGACCGCTCAGTCCATCGGGTGCGGACCCGGCCGCGCCAGCGCCAGGGTAGGGCCCAGCTTGATCAGCATCCCGTGCACGATCAGCGAGGCCCCCACCATCTCAAAAAGCTCCTCCAGCGCCATGAAGTACCGCCGCTGCTCCCAGGGATAGGGCATCTGATCCACCACGACCGCCCCGACGATGATGCATGCCATTCCCGCGATCAGGCTCACATTCCCGCCATACTGACGCCACATCGCAAGGTAATCGCGTCGCAGCAGGCCCAGCGATATCAGCCCTGCCAGGGCGTATAGGGAGTACGGGAAGACGTCGTACTTCTCCGGCTCCCCCACCCACAGGTCGATCCGACGGGCGAAATTCACGTACAGGCCCATCGAAAAATGCTCGTGCAGCGTCGCCACCTCGTCCGCTGACAGAAGGGCGAACAGCGCTGCCAGAAACAGATACGCCTTCGCCCCCACGACGCCCGCGGAGCGTTGGGCCAGCCCGATCACCAGGGCCAGGCCGGCAACGATCGCGAGCAGCAGGCCGTTGTACCAGGCGCCTAAGTTCGCCTCGGCGCCAGGGTTAACGATCTCGCGCAGCCGCGCCGTCCCCGGGAAGCGCCCCGCCTCCAGCACCGCATAGCCGACGCAGATCAGCACGCTGGTCCCCACCAGCACCGCCAGGCACACCGTCGGACGCACGCGCAGCGACAGCAGCGCGCCGGGGGTCGACAAGTCTAAATCGCGTCCTAGCACTGCCTTAACATACCAGAATCCCACGGCCTGCGCTGCTCATCAGAGCCCGGTAAGCAGCGCCGCGGTCCCAGGATTACCCGCCAGGAACAGGCCGTGTCGGCCGGGACCGTCGCGATTGAAGTGCCTCACGCACTCGAAACGTCGGCAGGCCGCTGGGCGGTCCTCGTAGATGGTGCACCGGTCATTCTCGCCCAGAAACGGGCATCGGCCCTCCCGGTAGGCGATCACGCGCTCATGCCGCACGGCCCCGACGCCGTCAGACAGCGGCAGACTCACGCTCCACGCCGCAAACCGCCGCCGCTCGGCCTCCCCCTCCAGCAGAACGGCATACTCGCTCACGTTCTGCCGGCAGCAGACGGCGGAGCACTGCCCGCACGGGCTGGCCCCGGCAACGGCGATGCGCACGCGGCGCGACGCTGCAATTGGCTGAGGCGTCGGACTCGCGAGGGAGGCGCTCATATGACCTGTACCACCGCCATTTCCTCGATCTGTTCCGGATCGAAGACGATCCGCTGCTCGAAGACATCCGCCAGTGCTTCAAGGCTGGTGGCGATGATCCAGCCCTCCTCGATGATCAGCGTCTCGATCTGGCGCCCGTCCGAGAGCGTGGCGGAGCAGATGGCGGTGTATTTGCGCTTGGGGACGCCTTGCTCGACCAGCCAGCGCCTCCCGCGTTCGGGCAGGGGCCTGGCGAGACGATTGCGGATGGGCGTGCGAGCGGGCAGGTCCAGATGCTAGCCGGCGGCGGCCTCGGCGGGGTCGCAGGAGGCGTCGTTCACCTCGTCCACCGCCTCCCGCGGCG
>JBGTBZ010000352.1:0-6258 GCA_041749155.1 Phycisphaerae bacterium | reverse complement strand
GCGGCTGCGACCAGTCTCGCGGTCACGGGCAAGAAAGACTTCGTCTACGGTGCCGAACTGCTCGAACATCGTCTGAATCGCAGACTCGGCGGTGTTATAAGAGAGGTTTCCGACAAACAGGCGCATGGCAGTGAGTTTCCTCGGCGGACGGCGCTAGTGCGGCGCATGCGGGCGTGCCTCGAAACGCAGGGCGCTTCGGGCAATGCTTCTCGTCACACGGCGTTCTGCGCCAGAGCGGGCCTGTGGTGGGCGTGCGTTCGGCGGGGACGGCAGCGGCGGCGGCAAGGCCGGAAGCGATGCGGCAAGTGACAATCAAGCAGGCGGGCAGTCTCCGAACGCCAAACAGACCAATCGGACATGGCCGGCCTCAGGCGCGGCCATTTTCCCGGCGACTTGCCGGGGGCGAAACCGGGCGTCCGCAGACCTCCCAAGCCTCGCTGACCGGCACCCGCCGGTCATGCCGGCATTCTAGCGGTCCCGCGACAGATTGCCACCCGGCAAAATCCCCCACTCCTCTTGGTCCCAGGACGGTCGTCGCCCACCCCACGCCCAGATAAGTTACGCTCAGGTGACATGAGCAACAGTACCGCCATCACCGAGCTTCTGGGAAAGGAGGCGGAGCATCTGCTGTCTTACACCGCCAGAGGCTTCGACAAATCCCAGCTCCACCTGCCCGGGTCCGACTTCGTGGACCGCGTGCTATGCATAACCGACCGCCACGCCGCCGTCCTGCGGAACTTCCAAGCCATCCTCGACCATGGGCGGCTGGCGGGGACGGGGTACGTGAGCATCCTGCCGGTGGACCAGGGCATCGAGCATTCGGCGGGGGCGAGCTTCGCGAAGAACCCGCAGTACTTCGACCCGGAGAACATCGTCCGCCTGGCCTACGAGGGCGGCTGCAACGCAGTGGCAAGCACGCTGGGGGTGCTGGGGGCGTGCAGCCGCAAGTGGGCGCACAAGATCCCGTTCCTGGTGAAGCTGAATCACAACGAGCTATTGACCTTTCCGAACAAGCACGACCAGATCCTTTTCGGCCAGGTCAGCCAGGCCTTTGACATGGGTGCTGTTGCCGTCGGGGCTACGATCTACTTCGGCAGCGATGAGAGCACGCGTCAGATTCAGGAGATCAGTCAGGTGTTCGCCCACGCGCACGAGCTGGGGATGGTCACGGTTCTCTGGTGCTACACGCGCAACAGCGCCTTCAAGAAGGACAAGGACTATCACGTCGCGGCCGACCTCACCGGGCAAGCCAATCACCTCGGCGTGACGATCGAGGCCGACATCATCAAGCAGAAGCTGCCGGAGAACAACCGCGGCTTCGAAACGCTGAACATGGGGGACAGCAACTACGGCAAGTTCGACAAGCGGATGTACGACCAGCTCACACCCGGCGATCACCCGATCGAGCTGTGCCGCTACCAGGTGGCCAACTGCTACATGGGCCGTGCGCCGCTCATCAACAGCGGCGGGGCCAGCGGCAAGAACGACTTCGCCGAGGCGGCCCGCACCGCCGTGATCAACAAGCGCGCCGGCGGAATGGGCCTGATCAGCGGGCGCAAGGCCTTTCAGCGGCCGATGGAGGAGGGTGTCAAGCTCCTGAACCTCATCCAGGATGTCTACCTCGATAAGACCATCACCCTGGCCTAGCGGTATGATGTTGGCATGATTCGCCGCTGGATCGCATCCGCTGCGCTCATCACGGCTGTCTCTGCCGCGTCCATGCCCGAGGCGACGCGGCAGGAGGCGTCCCTCCAGGACCTGCGAGGCCTCGCGAGCCAGCTCGGGGACGCGGATCCCGCCGTGCGCGATGCTGCCATGCAGGCTCTCTGGCGGCACCAGGAGGCCTCTATACCCGTGCTGGAGGCCGCGGCGACGTCTGCGAACCCGGAACTGTCCCGCCGGGCGGAATTGCTGCTGCACCGCCTGCGCCTGGGGCTGGGACCTGATGCCCATCCGACCCTGGTCGCCATCGTCGTACAGGCCCGCAGCGCCCCTTCCCTGCCGGAGCGATCCGGGGCACGCCAGCGACTCGCCAACGTACCCGGCACTGCATCGCCGGCCATCGCGCGGCTGATCCGCGACACTCTTGCCGGCACGCTGGAGCACGACGACCCCGTCGGCCGCTCCCTCCAGGAGCTTTGGCCGGCCGACCGCTGGGCTCTGGCGCGGATCATCGATGAGCTCGCCCGCGTGGACGATGGCGCAACCCTGATCAAGTGGCTCGAGCGGGCGGCCATCGACGAGATCGCCCCCTCTGCACCGGCACACTTCGCATATGCCGTCCGGGAACGCGGCGACCTGCCCGCGGTCCTTTCCAGGTGGCGACAGCGCCAGAATGAAGAGCCCACCGCCGCCGGAGCGAGAGTCCTCAGTTGTCTCCTCCTGGCCGCCGGCGAGCGTGAACGCGCTGCCGCGAGCGACGATGCCGCCGCCGACCTGCGACGCTTCGCCTGGGCCTTGCTGGACGGCGACATCTCGCGCGCCACCGGCTTGGCCGAGGCGCATCCCGATGAGCTCACGCGGCTCAGCCTCTTACTGCTGCTGGCTCGGACTTCCGGAGATGGCGAAGCCGAGGCGCAGGCAGCTCTGATCGACACTCTCGCGAAGGTCACCAACGACCAGGATGAGGATCCGCTCGAGCCCTTCCCAACCAATGCCGGCATGCGCCGCGCGATCATCGCGGCGACCATCGCCGGGGAGCCGCAGCGAGCCTTTGCCCTCGCCGAATCCGTGGATGCCGCGGGCGTCATCCGCGTGCTCTATCGCCGGCTCGAGTTCGCCGCAGCCGAGGATATCGCGGCGCGGCATTCACAGCGTGGCCAGGATCGCCAGCGACGACAAGTGCAGGTGATGCAGCGCCGGATGATGGAGGAGTTGCGCGACCAGGGTATCGGCCGCCGGATGGAGCAGACGCTTTCGTCGTTCGCCAGAAAGCGGATGAGCGCCGCCGCGGCCCTGCGCGAGGGCCGTCACGATGTCGCGGCTGGGCTCTACGGCGACCTTCTGGACCTGGACGATGGCGATCCCGCTCTTCGCTGGGCGTACGGCACCGCGCTCGGTGCAGGAGTCGATCCCGCGGCCGGAAAGACCCAGATCCAGCGGGCACTTTTGATGCCGCTTGCGGACCCCCTGGTGCGTCGCGGCGTGGCAGAAGAGATCTGGCTGAGCGGCGACCGCGAGGCCGCCTTGGCCCAGTACGCAATCGCGGCCCGGTGGGGCGTGTTTTCGCCGGAAACTGCGGTCACCGGGCTGGATGTCCTCGCCGGCAAGCTGATCGAGGCCGAGCAACCCGAATCCGCTGCCCGTGTCTTGGCGGCGGCGCTGGCGATGCTTCTGGATGAGGACGCGTATGCCGCGCTTGACGACCGGGCCCTTTACATCGCCTTTTACATCAACTCCGAGCTTTATCGTGCCCGCCTCCTCCAGGCTGCCGCCAACCAGGACTGGGACGCCGCGGAGCGAGATTTGACAAAATCCCGGGCCTATCTGCCGCAGACTGAACCCGCGATCGACCTGATCGGCCGCCTGGACGCCGCTGGCGAGAAAGCGAGGGCGGACCGGCTGTTTATCGAGGTCTACACACCAGTCGCCACCGCCGTGGCGAGATTCGGGCAGTCCTCACTGCTGAACAACCAGGCGGCGTGGCTCGCCGCCTCCTGCAACCGACGCCTCGATTCGGCCCGCCGCCATGCCATGGCGGCGGTGAATGCGGATCCCACCAGCCCAGCCGCCCTGGACACGCTCGCAGAGGTTCTGCTGCGGCTCGGGGAGACGGACCGGGCCAGGGAGCTGCTGGACCGGATCCTCGCCGCCGCCGAGATCCGGGACATGAACGTGGCGGCGCCGCTGGGAGAGCTGAATCACTACATCGCCCGGCGGCAGCAGTTTCTGAGTCGAATCGAAGAGCAATCGATCCCGTGAAGGGCTATTCGAGCTTAACCTCGGGCAGCTCGCCACGCTCCAGCTTACGGCGCCTGGCGCGGCTGGCGAAGAACGCCACAACGACCACCATCGCGGTTCCGGCACCCAGACCGGGCAAGCCGATCAGCAGCCAGAATCGAACGAGGCTCTCCCGACTGCCGGTCGGGGTCACCTCTGCCGCCTGAGTCGCCGGCATCTCAGATGCCTGCGGCAAAGCCCCGCCGGCGGCGAGCGTGAGAAACAGGAGCAAAGCGACGAGCGTCACGGCCGCTTCACCTCCACCTTCAGCGCGGCGTAACCGTCGATCTCGAAGTGATGCACGCGCAGAGTGTGCTTTCCGCCAAGTTTGACACGGACGCTCTCGGTCTTGGGGCCGTGGTAGGTCCAGTCCTCGTGGATCAGCTTGTCGTCCAGCCACACCCGGATCCCGTCGTCGCTGGTGATCTCGAGCAGGTACTCGCCTTCCGGCGCCTCCAGTTTGCCCTCCGCCACGGTGGCGAAGTGGTCAGTCGGCAGGCCCTCCGCCCACGGGCTGGTTCCGCGGTAGTCGAGGCGCTGTTTCTGGTCGGTCGCAACGGGCTCCCCGGCGATCAGAGCGGCGAAGGCCTCCGCCTGGGCCCGCGGCTCGGAGGCTTCGTCGTACCTGAAGAACTTCACATTCCACTCGATCGGGGCGGCGAACAGGCGGTATTCCACGGGCACCGGCTGCCCCGCGGGCACTTCACGGCCAAACTCGTCGATGCTGGCTCGACGGCCGGTCCAGGTCGCCTTCACGACCACGTTGGTCATCTGGCCGGGGGCCGGTGTCAGTTTCACAATGTCCCCTTCCGCGCGCTCAATGGTCGCGCCCTCCGCCGAAAGATCCGACCAGTCGCCCTCCGGGGCGATCAGGCGGAGCGTCATCCCGGTCGAATCGTCGGCCACTTCCGGCCAGATCACGGGGCGGCGGTAGTCGTAGGGCCCCCACTCGGTTACCCGGATCGCGTCGCGCAGCGGTGGGTGCTGCGACAGCGGCGGCGGCGTCTTGGCACCGGGGATTCGCTCCGGGCGGAAGGTGGTGAGTTGGCCATCCCGCGTGGTGAAATCGGTCTGCCGCGGCAGTACTTTCTGAAGCTCGCTTCCCTCGATCGCCAACTGCGTCTGGACGTTGGTGAACTCGTTGCCGAAGCCATGAATCTGCTGCGTGTCGCGGGTCCAGATGCCGGTGTCGAGATCGCGGAAGTCGTTGAGGTAAATCAGGTACCCGCGGCTGCGGATGTCGCGGGCCTTGGAATAGCCCCAATCTTCCGGCTGGTTCGGCCGCTCGTAGAGGCGGATGGCGTAACCATCTCCGCGAAAGCGGTTGTGGCTGATGGTGTTGGTCTGGCCGTGCTCGATCTTAATGCCGTCCTCGTTGTGGGCGAAGTCATTGGCCAGGATGAGCGTCTCGTAGCTGTAGCCGCCCCAGATGCCGTGCCAGCAGCCATGGATCCTGTTGCCGATCACCTTGTTGCGGCTGAAGGTGATTTCCACGCCATTCGTGGGCGCGTAACTGAAGTCGTTTTCGTACAGCAGGTTGTCGTTGCAGCCCCCCTCGCCGGTATCCATGGTCGTCTGGCCCGCCCACAGGAAGAAGCCGTCGCCGCTGTGCGTGGCGGAGTTCCAGGCGAAAACGTTCTCGTTGCTCTGCTCGTAGATGAGGATGGCGGCGGAATCCTGCCCGCGGTTATAAACGCCTTCGCTGTGGCCGCGGACGTTGAAGTCCAGCCGATTGGTCATGATCCGGTTGCGCGAGCTGCGGTACATGCCAATGCCGATCGAGCTGTTGAAGCTGATCAGGTTCGAATGGGCCACGCCGTCGTCGCACTCGGTGATCATCAGGCCGTTCTGCCCCCCCACGACCTTCACGCCATGCACTAGGAACCCATCGCAGTTGTCGAGGTAGACAGCGGCGCCGAAGCGCAGCCATTCGTCTTCTTCGTTATGGTGATAGCTCATCCAGTCTGAAAGGTCCTCCTGCCAGGGCGTGCTCTTCATGCGCTGCCGCCAGTTGTAGGAGAAGTCGCAGTCCGCGATGGTCAGCTTCGCCACGTCCCGCGCCAGCAGAGCCACCTTGTAGCCCCGCGCTGACAGGTTCTTCACCGTGACATTGCTCCCCTCCACCTTCACCGCCAGACCCTCGAACTGGTCGGGCTGCGTCGGGTCGTCGCTGCCCGCCAGAACGGCCCCGCCGAAGTCCACGGTGATCCCCTCGCCGCGGATCACGATGGCGGGCTGGTCGATGCCCGCCGAGTCGAGGCGGTAGGCGCCGGGGGCGAAGGTGGTGCTTTCGGTGATCACCATGCCCGCCTGGGGCTG
>JBGTBZ010000351.1:0-3887 GCA_041749155.1 Phycisphaerae bacterium | reverse complement strand
CTGCCCGGCACCACGCGCGACTGGGTCGGCGGACTCGCAGACTTGGACGGCCTCCCCGTCATCCTCGTGGACACGCCCGGCCGACGCGACACCGACGACGCTATCGAACGCGAGGCGATCGACCTCAGCCACGCGCCGGTCGCGGCGGCGGACTTGGTGATCGATGTCATTGACGCCACCCGGCCGGGCGAGTCAGTCGCCCCGGACGCCCGAAACGTGCTGGAGATTGCGAACAAGACCGACCTCGCTCCCGCGCCGCCGGGCCGGCTGGCGGTCTCCGCGAAGACCGGCGCGGGGCTCCCTAAGTTGATTGAGGCCATTCACCACCGGCTGGGAGTGGGCGAAAACGCGCACCAGGAAATCTCCGCAAAATGGTGGACAAATGCCCATAGGAAGCTCCTGGAGGAGGTTGGTGCGCCAGCGTTGCACAAACTGCGCACCGCCATTGGAGGGGTATAGAGACCTCCGGTCCGCGTTATCATCCGCCCACCCATGACCCGACGTATCGCCATCCTCGGCTCAACAGGCAGCATCGGCACGCAGGCCCTAGCGGTGATCGACGCCCTCAACGCCGACGGCGGGGACTTTCAGGTCGTTGCCCTCGCAGCCAACCGGAACGTGGAACTGCTGGCGGAGCAGGCGCGGCGGTATAGGCCCAAGTGGGTGGGCATCGTGGACGAGTCGGCGGACGTGCAGCGGTTTGCGGCGCTTTGCGGCGCTCCTGGAGGGGGGGTGCCTTTCGAGCTTCGCAGGGGCCCTGGCGTGCTCGCCGAGCTGGCAGCACACCCCGAAGTGGACATCGTGCTTCACGCCGTGGTCGGCGCCGCCGGGCTGCGTGCCAGCTTCGCCGCCGCCCAGGCCGGGAAGACCATCGCTCTGGCCAACAAGGAGTCGCTGGTCGTCGGTGGGGCGCTGCTGATGGACGCAGTCCGCCGGGGCGGGGCCATGATCATCCCGGTCGATTCCGAGCACTCCGCCGTCTTCCAGGCGATCCAGTGCGGCCGGCGCGAGGAGATCGACCGCATCCTCCTGACCGCCAGCGGCGGACCCTTCCGCACGTGGCCGATCGAGCGGATCGCCTCCGCCACGGTGGAGGATGCCCTGGCCCACCCAACCTGGAACATGGGAGGCAGGATCACCGTCGCCTCCGCCACGATGTTCAACAAGGCCCTTGAGATCATCGAGGCGGTGCACCTCTTCGACCTGCCGGCGGAGAAGATCCACGTCGTTATTCACCCCGAGAGCGTCATCCACAGCATGGTGGAATTCTGCGACGGCAGCGTAATGGCCCAGCTCTCCCCACCGGACATGAAAACGCCCATCGGCTACGCCCTGACGTACCCCGCCCGTGGACGACCCGGCGGGCGGCGAATGGACTGGTCGCAGGCCCACGCCTTGCGCTTCGAGCCGCCGGACCCGGCCCGCTTCCCCGCCCTGGACCTCGCCCGTGAGGCGCTGGCGGCGGGCGGTACGGCGCCCGCCGTGCTCAACGCCGCCAACGAGGTCGCCGTAACGCGATTTCTGGCCCGGGAGCTGCCATTTGGTCGAATCACCGAGGTGGTACGGTCGTGCATGCAACAACTGCCGGGGCGGCCGGTGAAGTGCCTTGAGGACCTGCTCGAAGCCGATTCACAGGCCCGTATCCTTGCCCAGAAGCTGCCCGCCGGCTCGAACTCTCCCCCCGCGAATCCGTAGAATCTGCTCTGCATGGACCTTCTTTCCGCCTTCTACCTGCTGCTCGTCACCATCGGCTTCGGTTTCGTGATCTTCTGGCACGAGCTGGGGCATTTCCTTGCCGCCAAGTGGGCGGGGGTGCGCGTGGAGCAGTTCGCCATCGGATTCGGGACTGCCATCGTCGCCTGGCGCAAAGGCTTGGGCACGCGCTTCGGCACGACGACGCCCGAGTACGAGGCCATCCGCCAGAGCGATCCAGAGCGCTGGGCGCAGATGAGCCCCACCGAGTACCGCCTCAACTGGGTCCCCCTGGGTGGCTACGTGAAGATGTACGGGCAGGAGGACATGGTCGCACAGACGACCAGCCCCGATACCGATCACTACATGAACAAGAGCGTCGGCAAGCGGATGGTGATCATCTCCGCCGGCGTCGTCATGAACGTCATCCTCGCGGCAATCCTGTTTACGGTGCTGTTCTGGTGGGGCTACCACCCGCCGGCCCCCATGATCGGGACTCTGTCGCCGGATGGACCGGCCCAGAAGGCCGGTCTGAACGTCGGCGACACGATCCTCGAGATCAACGGCTCGCCGCAGTACGCGTGGACGAACGTCGGCATCACGGCGGCGCTGCTGCGTCCTAACGAGCCGGCGAACTTTACGATCCAGCCCGCCGGGACGGGCAACGACCCCTCCGCTCGCAGGAACGTTCAGGTCACGCCCGCGGTCGATGCGGGCGTGAAGGGGATGGTGGGCGTGGGCATCGGGCAGACCTTCGCGCTCAAGGGCGTCAACCCACGGTTTGTGAAGGTGGACGACGAGACGCTCAGCCGCCTGCTGTCCGAGGATCAGCGCGCTGTCATGCCTGGCGAGGAGATCATCGAGATCGAAGGACAAAGCGTCGGACTCGGCGATTATTACGTGCTGCACCGCGAGGTGCTCGCTTCCGTGGGGCGGCCGATCAACATCAAGGTCCGCGCACTCGACGAGCAGATTCAACGCCGCCGCGTTCAGCCGCGCCTGTTTGCGATCGCGGAGCTGGACGACGGCCTGCATCCGTTCGCCGGCCTCCTGCCGCTCGTGGAAGTGCTGTCGGTCACACTCGAGTCGCCTGCGGAGGGCAAGCTCATGCCCGGCGATGTCATCGAGCGCATTGACGTCGCCGGCACCGCCGATGCCGTGGCGCTGCCTTCCTTCCCGGAGATGAAGACAGTGCTCAATGCCGCGGGGCAGGGCAATCGCAAGGTCAACGTGCAGGTCCGCCGCGGGGGTGAACGCATCACGCTGCGCGATCTCGATACCACCATCGTCAACCCGCAGGAGAAGCAGTATGGCCTTGGCTTCCGCCCCGCGGTCGATACCGGCCCCGCGGTGATCGCCGGGATCGCGGACAAGAGCCCCGCCCAGGCGGCGGGTGTGCCGGCGCATGGCACCGTCGTCTCCGTCGGCGGCGTTGCCACGCAAAGCTGGTTCGACGTGCGCAGCCAGCTCGAGGCCGCGCGCGCGGCCGGGGAGAAGGACATCAATGTCGGGATCCAGCCGGAAAGCGGGGCCGTGCAGACCTTTACGCTCGGGCTCGATGACGCCAGCCTCGCAGGCATCGCCCGCAACCAACCCGTCGTGGACCTCTACTTCGTGCTCAATCACGAACTGGGCAACGCCGCGATGTACAAGACGACGCTCCAAACCAGCAATCCGCTGCAGGCGATGTGGTGGGGCGTCCGCGAGACGCGCGACCAGATTCTCAACCTCTACCTCACGCTCAAGCGCGTCGCCATCGACCAGACCGTGAGCCCCAAAAACCTCACAGGCCCGGTGGGCATCTTCCAGTTCGGCACGGTCGTGGCGCGCAACGGCCCCGACTGGCTGATCTGGTTCCTGGCCATGATCTCCGCGAACCTCGCGGTCGTGAACTTCCTTCCCATTCCCATCCTCGACGGTGGACACATGGTGTTCCTCGCCAGCGAGAAGGTGACCGGCCGCCCGCCTTCGCCGAAGGTGCAGACGGCGGCGCTGTACGCGGGGCTGCTGCTGATTGTCGGGCTGGTGCTGTTCGTCACGTATAACGACCTTCAGCGCCTGCTGTTCCTGTGACAAGGCGAGCGGGTCATTGCCCGCTGCTTGCCTGGCTCGCTCGTGACTGGCGGCGCTCGCGCGCGGCTTCAAGCAGGGGCAGGCGGCTGGGGCAGATGTAGCTGCACAGGCCGCACTCGATG
>JBGTBZ010000350.1:0-4827 GCA_041749155.1 Phycisphaerae bacterium | reverse complement strand
CCACCGCGAGGGCGGCCACCGTTACGCGGTCCACACGCCTGCCCAGCAAAAGCCAGGCGTAGAGGGCGGCCCACGCCGGCGCCGAGTACTGCAGGAAGATCCCCTCTGCCGCCGTGGCCCAGGTCATGGCGCAGATGAAGGATGTGATCATGACGGTGTGGAGCGCGGCGTTGTAGAGCATCAGGTCGCTTCGCGGTCTGGCAGTACCGACCAGGCGTGCGCCGATCCCCAGGAAAGGCACCATGGCGGCGGCTGCCCCGATGCCCCGAAGGGCGGAAAACGAGATCGGATCGACATCGGCCCACTTAACGGCAATGCCAGAGGCGCTCCAGAACAGCGCAGCGCCCAACACCAGCAGGATCCCGATGGTGCGCCCGCCGGACAAATCGGATGCTGGACCGCTCGTCGTCAAGGCACGAAGGATACGCCGCCACCCCAACGCCCCGCCGACTCGACCGGCGGACGCCAGCGGCGTAAACGGGCGGCTAGGATGGGGAAATGCCCGTCTACACCTCCGCCACGCACAATCCGCTGGGGTCCCGCAAGACGCTTAGCAGCGCCGCCGGGAGCCTGGCCTACTTCGACCTGGCCTCGCTGGGCGATGTCTCGCGGCTGCCGTTTTCCATCAAGATCCTGCTGGAAAGCTGCCTGCGCAACATGGACGGCTTTGAGGTGACCGAGGCCAACGTCCGCCACCTGCTGCACTGGTCCCCCACCGCCGCGGCGGAGGAGGTGCCTTTCAAGCCGGCCCGGGTGGTATTGCAGGACTTTACGGGCGTTCCCTGTGTGGTGGACCTGGCGGCGATGCGCTCGGCGATGAAGCGGGCGGGCGGCGACCCGCAGAAGATCAACCCGCTGGTGCCGGTGGACCTGGTGATCGACCACAGCGTGCAGGTCGATGAGTACGGCAGCGAGTTTGCGCTGGCGAAGAACGCTCAAATTGAGTTTGATCGCAACCGCGAGCGGTATGAGTTTCTCAAGTGGGGGCAGAAGGCCTTTCGCAGCTTCTCGGTGGTCCCGCCGAGCATCGGGATTGTGCACCAGGTGAACCTGGAATACCTGGCGAGCGTGGTCATGACCGACGGCGGGGTGGCCTTCCCGGACACGCTGGTCGGGACCGACAGCCACACGACGATGATCAACGGCCTGGGCGTTTTGGGCTGGGGCGTAGGCGGAATCGAGGCGGAGGCGGCGATGCTCGGGCAGCCGTGCTACCTCCTGACGCCGGAGGTGGTGGGCTTCAGGATGACGGGGCAGCTTCGCGAGGGAGCGACCGCGACGGACCTGGTGCTGACGGTCACGCAGATGCTGCGCAAGCACGGAGTGGTCGGGAAGTTTGTGGAGTTCTTTGGCCCCGGCATGAAGAGCATGAGCGTGGCGGACCGGGCGACTATCGGCAACATGGCGCCCGAGTACGGCGCGACAATGGGCTTCTTCCCAGTGGATGAGAAGAGCCTGGAGTACCTGCGCCTGACGGGCCGCGACGCGAAGCAAATCGATCTGGTGGAGCGCTACTGCAAGACCAACGGTCTCTGGGCCGAGGCGGGCAGCCAGCCGGCATTCACCGAGCTGCTGCAGCTGGATCTGTCGACTGTGGAACCGAGCATGGCCGGCCCCAAGCGGCCGCAGGACCGCGTCTCACTGCCGGGGGTCAAGGGCGACTTTCATCGGGTGCTGGAGGGGGACTTCGGGAAGCCGGTCGAGGACATGCTGCCTCGCGATGCCCGCGAGCGGGGCGAAGTGCCCGCCTTTACGATGGGTGATTCCGGTGGCGGGACCGCCGTGCTCGAGAAGCCCCGGACGGGAATGGCCCTGCAGCATGGCGACGTGGTGATCGCCGCGATCACCAGCTGCACGAACACCAGCAACCCCAGCGTCATGGTCGCCGCCGGCCTGTTGGCGAAGAAAGCCAATGCCCTGGGCCTGCGGCCTCCGCCGTACGTGAAGACGAGCCTGGCGCCTGGCAGCCGCGTTGTCACCGATTACTTCGAAAAGGCGGGCCTTCAGCAGGAGCTGGACGCGCTGGGCTTCAACACCGTCGGCTACGGCTGCACGACCTGCATCGGCAACAGCGGCCCGCTGCCGGAGCACATTGCCCGAGAGGTCGAGGAGAACGACCTTGTCGCCGTCAGCGTGCTGTCGGGCAACCGCAACTTCGAGGGGCGTATCAACCCACACGTGAAGGCCAACTACCTTGCCAGTCCGCCGCTGGTCGTGGCCTACGCGCTGGCAGGGACGATAGACATTGACATGACGACTGAGCCGTTGGGCGAAGACCAGGCACGCAACCCCGTTTATCTGCGTGACATCTGGCCCACGCAGGAGGAGATCAACCGCACGGTCGCCTCCTGCATCGATCCGGAAATGTTCAAGCGACGCTACGCCAACGTCGCCGAGGGCAATCCGGAGTGGAACGACGTGCCCGTCAGGGGCGGGGAGCTTTTCAACTGGAGCGAAGAAAGCACTTACATCCAGGAGCCGCCGTTCTTCAAAGACCTTGGCCCCGAGCCCGCCCCGATCGCCTCCATCAAGAACGCCCGCTGTCTCGTGCTCGTCGGCGACAGCGTCACCACCGACCACATCAGCCCCGCTGGCGCCATCAAGAAGGATTCCCCCGCCGGCCAGTATCTCATCTCCAAAGGCGTGCCCCCGCCGATGTTCAACAGCTATGGCTCGCGCCGCGGCAACGACCGCGTGATGACCCGCGGGACTTTTGCCAACATCCGACTCAAGAATCATCTCGCTCCCGGAACGGAAGGCGGCTGGACCACCTTCTTCGGCGACCCCGCCTCCCTGCCGCGTGACGTCACGCGCCTCGCGGGCGGATCCCCCAGCGAGATTGTGAGCATCTTCGACGCCGCACGCGGCTACGGCGTGGCCAGCACCAGCGACGCCGACGTTAAGCCACGGCCCGACGGCACCCCACTGGTGGCCCTCGCGGGGAAGGACTACGGCATGGGCTCCAGCCGCGACTGGGCCGCGAAGGGCGCCTTCCTCCTGGGTATCAAGGCGGTCATCGCCGAGAGCTTCGAGCGCATCCACCGCTCGAACCTCGTCGGCATGGGCGTGTTGCCGCTGACCTTCCCCGAAGGCCAGACCGCCGCCACCCTGGGCCTCCAGGGCACAGAGACATTTGACATCGACATTCCACAGGCCATTCGCCCGCGGCAGGCAATCCACGTCACCGCCAGGCGCGGCGACGGACGGCGGGTCGCGTTCGAGGCAATCTGCCGCATCGATACGCCCGTGGAGATCGAGTACTACCGCAATGGGGGGATTCTCCAGACCGTGCTGCGCCGGTTGATGAAGTAGCCGTGGGAGGCAGCGCACGTCGCCATAGAAAATACCGCCGGCGATTCACAGCAATCGCCGGCGGTCGTATGCAGCGAGCAGGCTTCCTCAGTTTGCTCCCGCCCCCGCGGCGCGTCCGCCGCCGGCGGGCGCATTCTCTGGCTGGCGAACCTCCTCGGACGTGCGTTTTGCCTTGAAATCAGAGTTGAAGCCGATTTCCTCGTTGGAGAGCGTGCCGGTCATCTCCTCGCCCTTCACGGTGGCGCGGTACTGCGTGCCAGCGCCGCCCTCGGTCGAGAAGCTGAAGCTCAGCTCGCCCGTCGCCGGGTCGAACTGCACGCGTCGGACGCGGCCCTCGCCGAAGCGCGAGAACATGTTCCCACGTACCCGTCCCTCGCGCGAATGTTCCAGCGAGAATGTAAAGGCCCCTTCCGACACGTTGCCCTCTCGTATGATGTCCGCCGTCCAGGTGCCCGTGAGGGGGCCATCGGTGACGGTGAAGGGGCCGCCTGGCCCCGCGGCCTCCGCCTGCGGCTCCGGCGCCGGCGCCCGCGGCAGAAGCTCATCGGCCATTGCCAGGTTGTAGGCCGTGACTGCCGAGCACGTGGCCGCCTGAACGAGATATTCGGGCACCGCGTAACGCGTCGTGTCGTTCTGCGTGTGGTGAATGAAGCGGTAATTCTTCCCCTCGCGCCCGCCGCTGCCGTCCTCCCGCCAGAAGAACCCGGGGATTCCCACTCGGTTGAACGACGCATGGTCGCTCGCTCCGCCGCGGGGCATGCTTCCCTGAACGATAATCTCCACAGGCATGGTCGGGAAGGCACGGTTCACCGGCGCCGTCGCCTGCCGCAGCATTTCCGCCATGTCTTCCACGCAAACCAGGCCACCCTGGTAGTTGGTCCCGCCGTCATCGACGAAGGCGGCGGAGATGTTGGCCTGCTCCTCCTCGGTGAGGCTGTTCACGTACTCCCGGGAGCCAAGCAGGCCCTGCTCCTCGCCGGTCCACAGGGCAAACCGGATCGTCCGCCGCGGCTGCACACCGGCCGCGAGAAGGATGCGGGCCGTCTCCAGTGTGACGGCGGAGCCAGTGCCATTGTCTTGAGCGCCCTGTGACCCGGGACCGTCCCATGAGTCCAGGTGGGCGGAGACGATGACCACCTGCTCAGGGAACTCCGTGCCGGGAATCTCCGCGATGGTGTTGTAGAGGGGAACAGGGCCGCGGGTGAAGCGATGATCCAGGTTCCCCTCGATCTCCAACTTTTCGCCGTCGGCCAGCCGGCTGTTGAGCATGTCGTAGTCGCTGCGCGTGATGATCACGTTCACTTCAGTGGGCAGCTCGTCGTAGTTCATGTCGCGCCAGCCGCGCTCGCCCCCGGTGCGCACAAGCTCATTTTCGCTCGGCGTGATGCGGCCAGCGATGCCAGCCTCATAGAGCGCCGCGATGATGTCGTTGCTCTGCATGAGTTCCTGTCCGCCACCGCCCTGCCGGCCGGAGGGCTGCGTGGCCGGTCCCTGCCCCTGCTGGCCGGCGCGCCG
>JBGTBZ010000349.1:0-1544 GCA_041749155.1 Phycisphaerae bacterium | reverse complement strand
GGCGGTGGCGCCGGAGTACGGGCCGGTGCGCTCGATCCCCTGGGGCCCGGTGCTGGCGGGGCCGGTGCGCGTGAACGAAAGCGGCATCGCCACTGATCCGGGGCTGCCGATCTACCCCTACAGCGGCTTCGCCCGCGATGGCGACGCCATCGGCATCCCGTTCTTCGGGGCGTACCGCGTGTATCGCGACACCAACAACAACGGCACGCTGGATCTGGCGACTGATGCCCTGGTCGAGCTTGTTCCGCCGACGCTGGATGCGGCCTTCGTTGACAGCGGCGACGTGACGGTTGCGCCGATCACCACGCACATCGGGCGGTTTCTGCCGCAGAGCAACGAAGATCGCAACGGGAATGGCATCCTTGATCCGGGCGAGGACTTGAACGGCAATGGCTTGATTGACGGTTACTTCGTGCCCGGTAGCGCCGCTTCGGATTCCGGCTACGACTGGGCGGCGGACCTCTTTGAATACATCACGACGCTGCACGCTCCGGGCAAGGACCTCTCGCCGCATGCTGACAACCGGTATGTCAACAACGCCGTTGCGGACCCGGACAACCTGGGCCTGTACCGTTCCGACCTGTTCCCGCTGCCCGGTTCCTCGCCCGCCACGCTCTTCGCGGGCGTTCCGGATGCCATCGACAACAACGGCAACGCGCTGTTGAACGCCGCCGACTACGCCGAGGGCTTCCTGCCGGTCGAAGGGCTGATCAACCTGAACACGGCGGACTTTGGCATCGTCAAGCTCCTGCCGCTGGCGGTGGGCCCGACCGGGAACGTGGACGCTGCGGCGGCCGCCCGCATCTCGGGAGTTGCGGCCGGAAGCCCGGCGGACGGCCTGGCCGGCTCGATTTTCCTGGGCCGCTTCTCAGCGCCATACCACTCGCTGTTCCGGCTGAATGGCCTGCCGGAGGACTTTGGCGCCGGCACCGGAGAGTTCCGCGATTTTGGCCTCGCCGCCGGCATCAATCGCCGCATGGCGGGCGACATCACGGGCATGCGGATCGATGATCCCACATCGCCAGGCACTGCGCCGGCCTGGGACGACCTGCTGGATCCGACCAACACCTGGTACTACGACCATGACATCGTCGCTGGCCTGACCGGCGACTATGAGACCGACACGCTCCAGCTCTCGCGGATCAGCAATCTTGCGACAACGCGCAGCGACTCGTACACCGTGTACATCGTCGTGCAGGCCTGGGAGAACTTCGGTAATGCCCCCGGCGGCAACCTGCCTCCGGCCCGCATGATCCGCCAGCAGCGCACTGCATTCGTCGTCGATCGCAGCGGCATCCTGCCGTTCCGGCCGCAATCGCTGTGGGCCGATCCGAACGTCGCTGAGCCCTGGAACGCCGCCGACGTGAACGGCGAGGCCTGGCGCTCGGCGCTGAAGGTCACGCCGATTCCGGTGGATTGACGGCGCTGCTTGCCAGGCGGCTTCGGGCAAAGCCTCAACCACCGCGAGCATGATCGGGCTGGCTTCCCTACCGCTGCTTCGGGCGTCGCTCCGGCCGGAGTGGCGGGCGGTGGGTGGGCCGTTG
>JBGTBZ010000348.1:0-1536 GCA_041749155.1 Phycisphaerae bacterium | reverse complement strand
CGACGCCGAGGGCCGATACCTCCTGCCGGCACGGCGCCCGGACGTTGTCACCATTTACGCCGACGCTGCGGGGCATGGACCGGCGATGGACAGCATTCAACTCCCTGCCGACGCGGTCGGGGGTCGCGTGACTCTTGACCTGAGCCTTAGCCCTGAGGCCCTGCTGGAGGGACAAGTCCTGGGACCCGACGGCGAGCCGGTCGAGAAGGCGATCATCCGCCTGGAGCGTTGGCGCGGCCATCCGTCGGTGTTGCGCCGTGAGGCCGTTACCGGCAGCGACGGGCACTTCCGCATCAACAACCTTCCACCGGAGGCCATGGCCTTCAGTGTCTGGGCCGAGGGGTATGAGAGCCTTCACAACCATCCACTCACGCCCGCCGTCGAGGATGAGCCACTGGAGATCGTGTTACAGCGGCAGATCACCGTGCGCGGGCGCGTCACCGATGCAGGCACCGGCGAGCCGATTCCCGCCTTTCGCGTGGTCGCCGGATACGCCCTGCTGGAAACGCGACCCGTCTTTTTCGAGTACTACAACGAGATCCCCACCTTCGCCGACGGCCAGTACGACCTGACGGTCCGGGGCAATCCGGGAACGAAGCGCACCGTCGTGCGCATCGAGGCCGCCGGATACCGCCCGGTCGTCTCCGGGCCACTCGCCGGCGGAGCCAATACCTTCGACGCCCGGCTCGAACCAGCCAGCGACATAGCGGCCCAGATCCTGCTGCCCGATGGCAGACCCGCCGCCGGCGCGCAGGTGATGGCGGCGCTGCCGGGGCACCAGATCAATGCCTATGCCGGGGAAGCGGACCTATGGCACATCCCGGCCACGACGACGGATGCGGAGGGCAACTTCACGCTAGCGGCGCAGGCAGCTGAGTGGGAGCTGCTGATCCTGCACGATCAGGGCTATCTGCAACTGCCGATGCGGGACTCGGCAGCAGCGAACGGAAAACCCGGCCCGATCACGCTGAAGCCCTGGGCGGCGATCGCCGGGCGCTTCAACCTCCCGGGCGCCGACGGCCAGCCGTCGCGTGGCGTGCTGATCGGCGTAGACGCCTTCCACCATGGCTTGGACCCCGCCGCTCGCGTGCTGTGGAATGGCGGCAGCGGTGTGGAGGAAGACGGCCAGTACCAGTACGACAAGCTTCCAGACTTCGAAGGTCGCCCCGTCCTCGTCGGCCTTAGCATCTACAGCGATGGGACCCACAGCAGCCGCTCGCAGGCGGTTCGGCTCAAGTCCGGCGAGACCACTCGCGTCGATGCCCTGGCAGATGCCCCCGGCTCGCGGACCGCGGTCGGTTACATCTATCCCGAGAGCACCGACGCCAAGCTGCCCCCCGGCGTGAGCGGGGCCATCGTCTTCTATGCCGCCGACCTGCCGGCGCCCCTGGAGGCGCCCGCTGATCCGGATGAGGCTGTGGCATTGGCCAAGCCCGTCTACAGCACGCAGATCAACCCCGATGGCACCTTCCGCCTCCCCGGCCTCCCGCCGGGCAAGTACAGCGTGCAGGCGGCCTTCTGCGTCGGACCCGACGT
>JBGTBZ010000347.1:0-1619 GCA_041749155.1 Phycisphaerae bacterium | reverse complement strand
CGGTGACTTCGTAGGAAGGCCGGTTCTTGGCCCGCTCGAGAACCTGCTCGAAGGTCTTCACCAGGTCGAAGATGCCAACGGCCAGACCGGGCTCCTCGTCGTCTTCAAGAAATGCTTCGTTGGGCGGGCAGGTCCAGACGTTCTCCTCGACCAGGCGCTTCTCCTGCAACATCTGCGCGGCCTGCAGGAACTTCTCGTGCTCGAGCAACTGCTGCACCAGCTCGCGGCGCGGGTCGTCCTCTTCGCCCTCGGCCAGCGTCGGGTCGGCGGGCAGCAGCAGCCGCGATTTGATGTGGATCAGGGTGGCCGCCATGAACACGAACTCGCCCCCGAGATCGATGTTGAGATTCTCCGCCTGCTTCAGGAAGTCGAGGTACTGGGTCGTGATGCGGGCGATGGGAATGTCGTAGATGTTGATCTTCTGCGAGCGGATCAGATGCAGCAGGAGATCGAACGGCCCCTGGAATTGGTCGATATCGACGCGCAACGCGGAGGGGCCGGCTTCCTCGGTTTTTTCCGGGGACAGGGCGCCGGGGCTCGGCTCTTCCTGGAGCGATGCCTCGTCAACAGGAGGGGGAGAAGAAGTCGTTTCGTTCACAAGAAAACGAGCCAGCCTTGGCAGGAGCGGACTGCCCCAAAAAAGCGTTCTTCCGCGGGTAAAACAGGAAGCCGCGCGGGCCGCGCGCCACCAGCCTCCTGATACTTTAGCATGGCGTTAGCGCGGCGTTACGACGCGATTGCAGTGTGGGACACGGGCGGTAGTGAGTCAGTTTGCGAGAAGTGGCCGCTGAGATTGGTGGCGTGGGGTCTGGCCCGCTGGGACGATCTCGGGTGAGGCGCTGGGGGGCGTCGCGGCGCTGATTCCGCCGGCCACGGGACCGGCACTTTCGGATTGGAAGGCGCTAGCCGCCTTGTCCACTGGAATCGAATGGCTCGAAGGCGGACCCAAGAAAATGGACCTGAGCTTCAAGAACGATCCGAACCCATTCGCGCAATCGGCCAGTTTGGCTCTTGCCGGCCGGAAGTTCAGCGTTCTCGTGAGCGGTTCGGCCGAGCAAGCCAAGACGATACATCGAGGAGATGGGGATGCACCCGCGGGGTGAGCATATGCTGGGTGTGCTCTATACGAAGGGGCTCCCAAGTGCGGCTGGCGCGCTGCGGTCCTGTCTACACCGAGTCGACGAATAACTGGTACAGCGTGATGAGCGCGGGGACGCATCCGGTGATGCTGCGCCAGTCGATTCGCTACGACGGCAATCAGGTGCAGGACGCATACGAGCTGCGGCTGGATAACACGCTGCCGAAGCCGGATCCGCGGGACCGGGATCCTGGCGTGGGCGGGTGCCAGTAGGGTGGGCTGGGCTAGCTTTCTCACGACCGGCCGTTAGACCGGGCGGAAAGCGTCTTGTTGTAGGGGCGGGTCTCGGCGCCCGCCCGTGCAGACGGCAGGGCGGTGCTGTGCGGATGTAGGGGACGGGTCCCACCCCGTCCCGATGGCCGATTCCCAATAATCGCGACGCGGGCCGACGTGGGAGTCGGCCCCTACGACCACGCGGGCGCGGAGGCGCGACCGGGATAGGTAGAATGAAACGGGAGGCCGGGCAAATGCCAACAGCCAA
>JBGTBZ010000346.1:0-1529 GCA_041749155.1 Phycisphaerae bacterium | reverse complement strand
GCCGGCGATCCTGCTGCCGGGAGAGGAGGAGTCGCCCACGGTCGATTTCTGCCTGGGGCAGGCGATGGAGTGGTTGAACCTCGCACGGGCGCTTGAGATCGAGCGCGTCGCCGCGGCCGGGGGGCCCCCACAGACTTCCGTGCACGTCGTCGGAGGCCAGCCATGAGCAAGAAGCGAAAGAAGAAGCCGGCGGGACCCATCATCACCAGGCCCGAGGCAATGGTGCTCCTGGAGCTGCGCCTTGCGGTGATGCAGCATTGCACGGCACTCAAGTTTGTGGCCGAGTACATGGCCCAGGACAAGAAGGAGTTGGCAACCTCGCGGCTCGACCAGGCGGTGCATGCGCTGGAAGCCGTGGTCCGCGGAACGGCGGTCGGCGTCACGATGCCCTGCCCCGGCTGCGGCGAGGAGCAGGACATCACCGCCTGGCTGGAGCACCGGGAGTGTTCCGCGTGCTTTCACCCGCTGATCTGGCCGAGCGATGAAGGAGGTCTGTAGTGCAGCCCATCAAAACCAAAGAGACGATGAGCAAGACCATCCATCTTGGCCGCGCCACGGACGGCTCCCCCTTGGAGCTGCCGACCGACGTTCTCTCGATGACTCTCACGATCCTGGCCACCAAGGGCGCCGGCAAGACGTGGGGCATGATGCTCATGATGGAGCAGGCCGCGCAGCTGGGCCTGCAGTTCGCCGGCATCGACCCCACCGGCGTGATGTGGGGGCTGAAGTACTCGAAGACCGGAAAGAGCAGCAGCGGCCTGGACGTCCTGGTGTTCGGCGGCAACGAGGGCGACGTCCCGCTCGAGGAGAAGTCCGGCGCCGTCATCGCCCGCTTCGCCGTCGAGAGCGGCCACAGCATCATCCTCGACACCTCACTGCTCTCCAGCGCGGCCAGGCACCGGTTCATGGCCGACTGGCTGGAGACGCTCTATGAGCTGAAGGCCCGGCGGGAGCACCGCAGCAACCTGCACATCTTCTGGGACGAAACCCACGAGGCGGCGCCCCAGAAGCCCAACGCCGTCCAGGCCCGGGTGCTGGGGGCCGCGCAGGACGTCGTGACCAAGGGGCGCAGCCGCGGCTTCGGGATGACCATGATCAGCCAGCGGCCGGCCCGCCTGCACAAGGACCTGCTGGACCTCTCGGACGTGCTGATCCTGATGCGGATGATCGGCCCGCGCGACTGGGATTCGGTTAACAAGTTCGTCCTGGCCGCCGGCGACGAGCAGGTCCGCCGCCAGCTCGAGGCAGACCGCGCCATGCTCCACAAGGGCGAGGCGTACATCTGGTCGCCCCAGGCCCTCGCCGACAAGCAGGGCAACCCGCTGTTCGCCAAGTTCAAGTTCGGCGGTGGTGCGGTTTCCAGGGCGACGTTCGACTCGAGCTACACGCCGCGGCCCGGCGAGACCCCGCTGCGGCCGACGGCGACGCGCGAGGTGGACCTGGACAAGCTCTCGGCCGAGATCCGCGCATCGGCCGAGCGGGCGAAGGCGGAGGATCCGCGGGAGCTGCGCAAGCTGCTGGCGGAGCGC
>JBGTBZ010000345.1:0-3870 GCA_041749155.1 Phycisphaerae bacterium | reverse complement strand
GGCGGTCTCCTGGTAGGCGCTGCGCGCCTGCGGGGCGGCGCCGGCGACGCGGACGCGGAAGATGAGGTCGGTGACGCGATCGCGCACGCTCTCCATCATCTGACGGAAGAAGCGGTATCCCTCTCGCTTGTAGGCGATGCGCGGGTCGCGCTCGGCAAAGGCCTGGAGCCCGATGCCGCCCTTGAGCATGTCCATGGCGTAGAGGTGGTCTTTCCACGCCTGGTCGAAGATGTTGATCAGCACGAACTGCTCGAGGTCGGTCAGCTCCTTGCGGATGGCATAGCGCGCTTTTCGCAGCAGGACGTCGCGCTGGTTGACCTCGCCGCTGGCATCACGGTCGCGCTCGCGGACGCCTTTGGGGCTTTCCTTCAGGCGCAGGGGATCCAGCTCGTCGGCGCTCATCGGCAGGCGGAAGCGCTCGGTGAAGGCCGCCGCCAGCTTCGCGGGGTCGGCGCCGCCCTGGGCGATGATGGAGTCGACCTCCTTCGCCAGGCGGCCATTGGCGAGAAACTGCGTCTGCTCCGCGATAAGCCGCTCGCGCAGCCTGGAGACGGGCGTCTGCTGGATGTCCTCGAGGTTAAGCTGCAGGCGGAACTTGGCCTGGGCCCACTCGCGCACGTAGGCGGCGGCGTTGGCGTCGCCGATCTTCTCCTGCCCGCCGCTGGTGAGGGTGAGGATCTGATCGACGGGGAAGTTGATCTCGCGTCGCTTGTAGGCCTCACGGGCCTGCTTGACGATGAGCTCGATGATGTCTGCGGGAGGGAGGGAGAGGTGGCGCTCCTTGTCCTGCAGGAGCTGGTCGGGCGTGAGGCCCAGCTCGAACTTGTCGTTGGCCCAGCGGCACAGTTCCGCGAGCGGGAAGACCGGCTCGAGGAACTGCTGGATGGGCGTGGTGTCGGTCATCTCTATGCGCGCGTAGGCCGCCTCGACCAGCCGATCCTCCAGCTCGTCGGCGGAGGTCTCGCGGATCTGGGTCTCTGAGAGGTCCACGCCGTAGCGCGAAAGGGCCCAGGACTTGATTGATCTGGTGTCCCAGCCGCTCTGGTCGTAGCGGTCCTCGCCCATGAACTCGCCGACGGTGGAGTGGATGGTCTCGCCGACCTCTCCCTTGGCGGTCTGCTTGTAGAGATCGTCGACGTCGCTGAACTTCTTGAGCCCCGCGAGATCGGCAGGCTCGATCTGCATCGCGAAGGTGTTGCGGCCCCAGTCGGACAGGACCGAAGCGCGGTAATCGTTGGTGACGTAACGGTCGACGGCATCCTCGACGGCGACGCCGATCATGTCCCATATGACGCGGTCGATGTCCTTGCCCTCCAGCACCTGCTGTCGCAGGCCGTAGAACTGGAGGCGCTGCACGTCCATGACCTCGTCGTATTCAAGGAGGTTTTTGCGGGCCAGGAAGTTGCGCTCCTCCACCTTCTTCTGCGCGCCGGCGATGCGCTTGGTGACGAGACCCGAGTCGATCGCCTCGCCATACTCCACGCCCGCGCGGCGCAGCACGTTCACCGCCCACTCGGGCATGAACATCTTCATGAGCGGATCGCCCAGGCTGACGTAAAAGCGGGAGCTGCCCGGATCCCCCTGCCGCCCCGAACGGCCGCGAAGCTGGTCGTCGATGCGCCGCGCCGTATGACGCTCGGTGCCGATGACATGCAGCCCCCCCACCACCTGCTTGCCCATGCCGACCTGATAGATGTAGCGGCGGACGTCGTCCTTCGCCAGGTCGATCGTCGCATCGCCCACGCGCTGCTTGATGGTGACGGCGTCGCCGCCCGTGCTGACGACGTCGAAAAAGGTCTCGGGCGCGGGCTTGATATCGGTTCCGCGACCGGCCATGTTCGTGGCGATGGTGACGTTGCCAACGGTCTCGCCATGCCGGTTCTTGTGCTGCATGCCGGCCTTCTCCACGATGTGGGCCTCGCGCTCGTGCTGCTTGGCGTTGAGCACCTCGTGCTCGATGCCGTGCTTGCGCGTGAGCATGTTGCTCAGAAACTCGCTCTTCTCGACGCTGGTGGTGCCAACCAATACCGGTCGGCCGGCGTCGCTGTGGGCCTTGATGTCGTCAAGAATCGCCTCCCACTTCTCCTGCTCGGTGCGGTAGACCAGGTCGTTGCGGTCTTCGCGGATCACCTGCCGGTGCGTGGGAATGCTCACCACGTCCAGCTTGTAGATCTTCATGAACTCCTCGGCCTCGGTCTGCGCAGTGCCGGTCATGCCCGCCAGCGCCTTGTAGAGCTTGAAGAAGTTCTGCAGGGTGATCGTCGCCAGCGTCTGCGTCTCGCGCTTGATCGGCACCCGCTCCTTGGCCTCGATCGCCTGGTGCAGCCCGTCGCTCCACTGGCGGCCGATCATCTTCCGCCCTGTGTACTCGTCTACGATCACCACCGACATCTGCTGCGTCTTGGCGTCGGGCTCGACGACGTAGTCCTTGTCGCGCTCGTACACCACGTGCGCCCGCATCGCCTGCTCCATCAGGTGCGGCCAGTCCATGTTGTCCCCGACGTAAAAGCTGCCCACCCCCGCCTTCTCCTGGGCCGCGGCGATCCCCTCGTGCGTCAGGTGAACGCTCTTCTTGTCCGGCTCCACCTCGTAGTACTGCACCGTCTGAGTTTGTTTCATCTCCGCCTCGGCGAGGCGCTTCGTCGCGTCCTCCAGCCGCTTCTCGGCGCGGGCCTTCTCCTCCCTGGACCCGGCCTTGTCGATCTCCCCCTCCGCCGCCTTCATAGACCGCTTGGCGGCGTCGATCTCATCCTGCGCCCGCTGCCAGGGACGCGCCAGCTCCAGGATGTGCCGGGCGACGTCGTCGGACTCGCGGTACTTGGGCGCTCCCTGGTCGGCCTCTCCGCTGATAATCAGGGGCGTGCGCGCCTCGTCGATCAGGATCGAGTCCACCTCGTCGATGATCGCAAAGTCCAGCGGCCCCTGCACCTGCAGCGACGCCCGCTCCTTCATGTTGTCGCGCAGGTAGTCGAAGCCGAACTCGCTGTTGGTGCCGTAGGTCACGTTGCAGCCATACGCCTCCTTGCGCGCCGAGCCTCCCGGCTGAAGCGACGCCTGCAGGAAGCCGACGGTAAGCCCCACGTTCTCAAACGCCGGCCGCACCCACAACGCGTCGCGCCGCACCAGGTAGTCGTTCACGGTCACCACGTGCGTGTGCTGCCCCATCACCGACCGCAGGAACGCCGCCAGCGGCGCCACGAACGTCTTACCCTCGCCAGTTTTCATCTCCGCGATCTTCCCCTCGTACAGCACCACGCCCCCGATGATCTGCACATCGAAGCAGCGCGCCCGGAACGGCGGGCGGCTGTCGGGATACAGCTCACGAACCGCATCGTACAGCGGATGTGGTATCTCCACCTGCTGGTAGGTCATCCCCGTCTCGATCATCCGCCGCTGCGCATCCTCGTAGAGCTGGCGCATGTTGCCGGGAAGCCGGCTCGGGTCGAATTTCTGGTCAGGGTTGAAGATCTCCCGGATGCCGATGTGCCGGTCCATGCTCTCACGCATGATCGCCATCGACTCGGGCAGCGCCTCCTCGATCGACGTCTTTCCGCTCGATACGGACTGCCGCAGGGCCTGCGTGCGCTCGCGGAGCTGCGCATCGGTCTTCGCCCGGATCTCCGGCTCCCTGGCATTGACCTGCTCGACGATGCGGCGATAACGCTTCAGCAGGCGATCGTTGCGGCTGCCGAAGACCTTGGTCATGATTCTTCCGACGGACAACATGGCGGTCCTCGCGATTCGGTTCTGTGGCGAAGCCTCGCAGCGGGCGCCTCGGCGCTCCTGGCGCGCGGCGGCCGGGGGCGGATATGCGAACAGCCGGGCGGCTTGGCCGCCTGCGGCACGGCAGGGAAGGGAAAAACGCGGCGA
>JBGTBZ010000344.1:0-10494 GCA_041749155.1 Phycisphaerae bacterium | reverse complement strand
CCGCCAGGGCGGTCAGGACGTCGCGGCCGTGGCGCTTGCCGCGCTCGGGCTCGATTTCGACCCAACCGACATTGCCGGCCTCGCTCGTCGCGGCTCCAGGTGCGACGACACCGACGCTCAGGCCATATCTCAGCGCCGCGGCCAGCAGGCTCGCGGCGGTGGAGAGATTTCGTTCCACGTCGGCCAGCCGCTGCTGGAATGCCGCTCGGGCTGCCAGCTCGTCCTCCTCCGGTGCCCCCGGCGCCGGCAGCTTGAACGGTGTGACGTACGTATCGACCAGCAGCAGAAGCCGCGGCGGACTGACGCGGGTCATCTGCTTGATGATCAAAGTGCCACTGGGGTTGGCCGGGGTTCGCGTGGCCAGGCTTCGGGCGCTTCGGCGCCAATGAATCATGCGCATCGGATCGCCCGGGCGATACTCGCGTGCACCGTAAAACTCGTCACTGCCCCCCTCGCGTGGCTTCTGGTTGATGCCACTGCTCTCGGCCGACAGAAAGCGTGCCATGGCCGTAGGCTCCACCACGCCCTGGGCAGGATGGATGAGGATGGATTCGCGCTGCCTTCGAAGCATGGCGCGACGAATGAAGCCGAACGGGAAGCTCGTGGCCACCTGGTAGCGCTCAAGCCAATGTATGCCTCGACGCATGGGAATGATCTCCGCCGCGACGTTCGCGCTCAAGCCGGCGGCGGCGTGCATGACGTAGGCATGTGGCTGGCGGTCGAAGGCTCCCGGGGCGTCGAGCTCGGCGATCGTGACTGAAAGGGTGGGCCACCATCGCTTACGATTGTCGATCTCGTAGGTGATACGCACCGGCGAGCCGACGGCGGCGTAGTCGGGCAGGACCCGCGTGATGGTGACGTGGCGTAGGACCCAGCGGCTGATGATGAAGCTGACCATCAGGACGCCGATCATCAGCCCGAAGACGCCGAACAGCAGGTTTGCCTGCGTGTTGATGGCCGCCAGCCCCATGAACAGGAGCATTGCGCAATACACCAGGCCGGTGACCGAAAAGTCGAGGCTGGGGCGGGTCCTGATCTCAACTGGCTTACGGGGCCGATAGACGGCCTTTGCCGCATCCGAGGGCCACGCGGGACCGGCAGGAGGCAGATCCGCCGCGGCGGTCGCCCCTGGCGCAGGTTCGGTGGGTGTGAGCAGGGTCATCCAGCGCAAAGCGTACGGCGGTACGGGAGGGAACGGAAGCCGGCAAGCCTGCGTTTGCTGGGTCGCCTGGGTGGTATCCTCAGGAAGCATGACCGGCTTCATCCTGAGCGTGGGCGACGAGTTGGTGAGCGGGCTGACGGTGGACACGAACAGCGCCTGGCTCTCCCTTCGGCTGGCTGAAGCCGGGATTCGCGTAATCGGCCACGCCACGGTCGGCGACGACCAGCCCGCCATTGAGGCATCCATCGCCTCGACGGCGGCGAGAGCGGCTCTGCTGGTGATCACGGGAGGGATTGGGCCCACGCCGGACGACCTGACCCGGGAGGCCCTGGCGGCGGTCCTGGGCGAGCCCCTCGTGGAGGATCAGACCTGGACGCGCCACATGGAAGCATACTTCGCAGAACGCGGGCGCGAGATGCAGCGGGGAAACCTGAAGCAGGCGTTGATCCCGCACGGGGCCCGGCTCCTCTGGAACCGCGTGGGAACGGCGGCCGGGATAGACGCAACTATCCTGGCGACGGATCGCGAAGAACAGGCGCGGAAGGCGTCATGCAAGGTGGTCGTGCTCCCCGGCGTGCCGGGTGAGATGAGGGCGATGTTTGAGGAGCATGTCTTTCCGTGGGTACAGAAACACTGGGAGGAGCATGGCGGGACCGTGGTGCGTGTGCGGGCACTGCACACCTTCGGCCTGGGGGAGAGCGACATCGCCGCTCGCCTGGGAAACCTGTTGCGCCGGCGCGATGAGGCGGACGGACTGCAGGTAGGTACGACCGCGGCAAGCGGGGTGGTCTCAATTCGCGCATACGCCTCCGCTCCGGACGAGTCGGCGGCGTTGGTAATGCTTGATGACGTCGAACGGGAAGCCCGTGAGACGCTGGGTGACGTCATCTTCGGCCGGGATCGCGAGTCGCTACCGACGGTCGCGGGCCGCCTGCTACGCCAGGCACCCGGCAAGCCCCTGCTGCGCGTGGCAGAAAGCTGCACCGGGGGGCTCCTGGCCAAGCTGATCACGGATATCGCCGGCAGCAGCGAATACTTCGACCGCGGGTTCGTGACCTACACCAACCAGGCCAAGACCCAGCTCCTGGGTGTGCCGGCGGCGCTGATAGAGACGCAGGGAGCCGTCAGCGAGCCGGTGGCAGCCGCCATGGCCCAGGGAGCGTTGCCGAAGGAGGGGTCGGCAATCGCCCTGTCGATCAGCGGCATCGCCGGACCCGGCGGCGGGACGGAGGAGAAGCCGGTGGGCACCGTCTGCATCGGCCTTGCCGCTAACACCGACCGCGGACCTGCGACGGTGGGGAGCCGGCGGTTCCGGTTCGTCGGCGATCGCGAGATGATCCGGCTGCGATCGGCTCTGATGGCCTTGAGCATGCTCCGATACTATCTGCTCGACCGTAAGATGCCGTTTTGATGGCTACGGGCGTGTATCGGGCGACTGGATGTGCGGCTCAGTCCGTCCCCCTAAAGGCCACGAACAGCCCGACGTACCACTCGCTGGGATCCTTCCCGAGGCCGTCGAACTCGAGCCAACTCCATTGATAGCCAGCTTCGATGCCAACAAGCGCCCGGCCGAGGTACGCCCCACCGCGGAGGTAGGGATTGATCGTCGGACCGACCTCGGTCTCCGAGTCGCCGTAGTCGGTTCCGATGACAGCGTCGCCGAAGGTGAGGTCGCTACCGGCGGTCAGTACCCCGATGCCAAAGCCGAGGCCGACTCCCGGCTCGATGAAGGCGGCTCCTCGACGCGGATCGCCCACGACCTGGCGATAACTGGCGACGAACTGCGGTGAGATCATCAGAAGTTCGAGGTAGTCCTCGATCTCAAGCTGGGGCTCGCCCGCGACGTTGCGATCGCCAAGATTCTGCCGGTAGACGCTGAACGCTAGCCGCCCGCCCAGCCGCAGACCGCTCTGGCCCGGGTTGTCGCCGATCGGAGCGTCGGCCCCAAAGGCGAGACGTCCACCGCCCTTGCCGTCGATGACTGGCTCGACGCCGCCGGATTCATCCTGATCGACGTGGGAGTAGCCGAGCAGGAAGTTGATGTTCACGCCGGCCCTGGGCTGGCAGCCAAGCAATGGCAGGGCTGCAAGCCCGAGCAAGAGGAGCCGTGCTTTGACAACCATGTCCGACGTTTTACCACCCGAAGCCAGCCGGGTAAGTGCCAAAGAGGCAGTCGACACGTCGCTGGCGGTGCGGAATGGCAGTCGACGGTGCAGGGGCCAGACATCTGCCCAGCGGTAAGTGCTTATACCAAATAAGTTTACATGTCCTTCAGGCATGGCACATCGGTTGTTGTAGGGGCTCACCACAGGCCCGCACGTGTGCGGGGTATTCGTGGTATGGACTCTCGTGCGGGCACCATCCCCCCAGCCGGCTTCGCTGACGCTCTTGGCGCCCGTGGCGGTCGGTTCACGGTCCTGCTGGGCAATGAGGCGGACGCCGTGGAGGCATGGCACCGGACCGCCTGCGGCCTCCTGGGAGCCCAGGGGGTGCGAACGCTCGTGGCCCGGACGGGCCGCGAGGCGCTGGGCCTTATCGAGGACAGCGCCTTTGGACGGGGACCTCGCGTGCACGTGGCGGTGCTCGACCAGAACATGCCCGTGATGGGCGGCCTGCAAGTCCTGCGTCGGCTCCAGCACGACCTGACCGAGGCGCAAAACCGCGCCACGCGGAGCGCGGCAGGCGGTCAGGAGCCCAGGAAGGCGCCGGCTGTGCCGCCGTCGATCCTGCTGGCCGACACGCTGGCCACGGGGACCATGCACGAGGCGCTGACAATGCAGGTGTTCAGCGTCCTGCCTCGGCCGGTGGAGCTGAACCTGCTGCTGGACACGCTGGCGCGTGCCCTGAAGCGGTTTTACCACGACAAGTGGCCGCAGGAGAGGAATGAGGAGTGAAGAAACCCGAATCACGAAACAGATGGGTTCCGGCGCCGGTTCGTCATTCTGGTTTCCTCATTCGTCATCGGAGACGAAGTAACGCCTAACGATCCATCGCCCCAAGAGAGAAATAAGGAGTCAGCTCAAATGCCCAAACTACGCCCCCTCGGCGGAAACATTCTCGTCAAGCGTCTCGAGGCTGAGACGACCACCAAGAGCGGCATCGTTCTTCCGGACACTGCCAAGGAGAAGCCGCGACGCGGCAAGATCGTGGCGCTGGGCGACGGCAAGCTGCTTGACAGCGGCGAGCGGGCCTCCTTCAGCGTGAAGAAGGGGGATGAAGTCGTCTTCACAAGCTACGCCGGCAGCGAGATCAAGATCGACGGCGAGGAGTTGTTGATCATGAGCGAGGACGATGTTCTCGCAGTCGTCGCGTAGTTGCGAGCGGTGAGCGATGAGTTCCGGGCGCCAGCGACGGCGCTCACCCCGTTGCTCGCCGCCGACATTCAACCCGCCGTTTTCACTCAGCATTCAGCACTCCTAACTCATCATTGAGGCTACTCCCATGGCAGCAAAACAGATCGCATTCGACCAGGAAGCCCGCTCGGCGGTGTACGCGGGCGTCAAGAAGCTTGCCCGCGCCGTCAAGGTCACGCTCGGCCCCAGCGGGCGCAACGTCGTGCTGGAGAAGAGCTTCGGCTCGCCCACTGTCACCAAGGACGGCGTAACCGTCGCCAAGGAGATCGAGCTGGAGGACGCCTATGAGAACATGGGCGCGCAGATGGTCAAGGAAGTCGCCGACAAGACCAGCAAGGTCGCCGGCGACGGCACGACCACCGCCACCGTCTATGCCGAGTCCATCTTCGGAGAAGGCCTGCGCAACGTCGCCAGCGGCGCCAACAGCACGCAGGTCCAGCGCGGCATCCAGAGCGCCGTCGAGGCCATCGTGGCGGAGCTCAGGAAGATGAGCCGCCCGGTAAAGGACTCCGACGAGGTGGCCAAGGTGGGCGCTTCCAGCGCCAACCAGGATGCGCAGATCGGCAAGCTCATCGCCGAGGCGATGGAGAAGGTCGGCAAGGACGGGGTGATCACGGTCGAGGAAGGCAAGGGTCTGGAGACTACGATCGACCTGGTCGAGGGCACGCAGTTCGACAAGGGGTATCTTTCGCCGCACTTCGTCAACAACATGCAGACGCGCGAGTGCGTGCTCGAGGACGCATACGTGCTGATCTACGAGAAGAAGATCAGCAATGCCCGGGACTTCATCCCGCTGCTCTCGAAGGTGGCCGAGGCCGGCAAGCCGCTGCTGATCATCGCGGAGGATGTGGAGGCCGAGGCGCTGGCGACGCTGGTGGTCAACAGCCTGCGCGGCACGTTCAGGGCCTGCGCCGTCAAGGCCCCGGGCTTCGGCGATCGCCGCAAGGCCATGCTCCAGGACATCGCGGTGCTCGCTGGCGGAACCGCAGTGATGGAGGAGCTGGGGATCAAGCTGGAGAACGTCGAACTGTCGCAGCTGGGCCGGGCCCGACGTATCCGCGTCGACAAGGACAACACCACGATTATCGAGGGCGCCGGTGACGAGAAGCAGATCAAGGCCCGCATCCAGCAGATCAAGAACGAGATAGACGCCACCACCAGCGACTACGACCGCGAGAAGCTCCAGGAGCGCCTCGCCAAGCTGGCCGGCGGCGTGGCGCAAATCAACGTCGGCGCCGCCACCGAGGTTGCCATGAAGGAGAAGAAGGCCCGCGTCGAGGACGCCCTGCATGCCTGCCGGGCCGCCGTTGAGGAGGGCATCCTGCCCGGCGGAGGCACCGCGGTCATCCGGGCGGCCCACAAGTCGCTTGACAAGGTGAAGGAGTCGGCCGCCAACGAGGACCAGCGGATCGGCGTGGAGATCGTCCGCCGCGCCGTCGAGGCCCCCCTGAAGCAGATCGCCGAGAATGCCGGCGTTGACGGCGGCGTGGTCGCCCAGAAGGTCAAGGAGAATCTGAAGGACATGACCTTCGGCTACAACGCGATGACGCACGAGTATGGCGATCTGATCAAGATGGGCGTGATCGTGCCCACGAAGGTGGAGCGGATCGCCTTGGAGAACGCCAGCAGCATCGCGGGGCTGCTGCTGACGACCGAGGCGGTCATCAGCGAGATCAAGGAAGACAAGCCCGAGCCCGCCGGCATGCCCGGCGGCGGCATGGGCGGCATGGGCGGGTTCTAGTGCTTCCTTTGCCAGCGATGTCTTTCAAGCGGGTCGGCCGGTAGGCCGACCCGTTTTGTGCGCTTTGCGCGGCAGCCGCCCGTTGGCTGGCAGGCCGGGAGCGACTGGTGCATACTCCCGCCCATGATCCATGGATTGCTGATCGCCCTGACTATGTCCTTAGCCGTGCGCGAGGATGCCGAACCGTTGCCCGCGTCGGATTGGATCACAACGGGCACGGACTGCCACGTGTTCGCGGCGGGGGACGTCGACGGGGATGGATGGGCGGACTTCCTGACCATCAACGGGAACCGGGAATTGTGTATGGCGCGCTCCGTGAACGGCTGGAAGGCGGCAGGATGGGAGGTGATTGCGAAGGATGTAAGCCCGGATGCGGTTGGTATGGGCGTCATGAGCTTGGGGAGTGGCGGTGGGTCGGAACCGGGGCT
Organism: Phycisphaerae bacterium; assembly: GCA_041749155.1. Lineage (GTDB taxonomy): Bacteria > Planctomycetota > Phycisphaerae > Tepidisphaerales > Tepidisphaeraceae > JAEZED01. The sequence continues at coordinate 3,810 of JBGTBZ010000344.1, read as the reverse complement.
TGCGTCGCGGCAGGGGGTTGTCGTGGTGGAGAAGGGGCGCTTGGTGGTGCTGGGGGGTTATGCCAACAGAGACTTCGCGGAGCGGCGCGAGTTGCCGGCGCCGGAGGGAATTACGCTTAAGAGCCTCGAGGAGCGACACGATGGGGTGATCGTCATCGTCGATGAGCATGGGAAGCGGTGGCGCGTGGAGGGGGAGCAGCTGCTTGTCGAGAATGACGAGCCTGCGTTGGGTAGCAACGGAGTACCCCCGCAGACGGAGCGTAAGGGGAGCTTGCCTGGCGAAGCTCGGGTGCGCCTGCCTGCCGGGCCCCCGTATGACCAGGAGGCGACGCTGCTTGCCCGGTTGAACTCGGAATTCGGGCCAGGGGGCGGGCGGCTGGCCTGGAGCGTCTTTGCGACTCGCAAGCCCAGCCGGCATCACGTCGTCCGCTACGCCGTCACTGAAAGCCCGGACAAGGAGGATGCCGACCTGGATGGCCTCCGCGATGCCGACGAAGCCCGCCTCGGCACCGACCCGCACAACCGCGACACCGACGGTGATGGCCTGCTGGACGGCTGGGAAGTGCATGGCCTGCCTCGCGACTTCGACCTCGGGCCGCGCATCGGCCTCTACGACCCCTCCGCCAACACGGAGGAGCGCGAGAAGCAGCTTTCCCCGCTGCGGCAGGATGTCATTGTCGCCGTCTCCTACTACCCCGGTGTAGATGCAGCCAAATTCCAGGACCACGTGCCGCGAATCGACGGGCTTTACCGGGCGACGGGCACGCGGAACCCTGACGGCTCCACCGGCATTCGCATCCACTTCATCGAGCTCGGAACCGTCGACGAGGCCGACGTCGGCCGTCACTGGGGGCAGAACGGGGCCAAGTACCGCCCGGCGGCGTGGCGGGGGCTGGTGCACTGGATGCAGGTGACCCCCGGCGGTGGGGGACAGGCGTCGCAGACCGGCGATATGGGAAGCTGCGGCAATGGCTGGGCCGTCTTCGCTCACGAGCTGGGGCATCAGCTATCGCTATCGCATAGCGGCGACTCGTCCCCCGGACTGTGCCCACTGTACACGTCGCTGATGAGCTACGCGTACAACTACAGCTTCGACGGCGACGGCGGCAGGATCCACTTCAGCCAGGGTGCGCTGCGCGGAGTTGAGCTGGATGAGCGCCGGCTGGTCGAGACGCTGCCCTTTCCCTTCGAGCAGGTGAAGTTCCTGGCCAATCACCCCTTCCGCTTCACCCTGAAGGACAATGGCGACGGCACGACGCTCATCGACTGGAACCACAACGGCGTCTTCGACGAGGGCCCCATCGAGGCCGACATCAACTACGGCTATTCCACCCACGCCGGCGACCGCAAGACGCACGAGCTGGTCGGGTCCGCTCCGTCGATCGCCTACATCGGCGGCACCGCCGTCCTGGCGGCGAGCGATCACAAGCACACCGCCGTCACGGTAAAGGCCTATCACGGGGAGATGAAGTGGAGCGCACCGATCAGCGTCCCGGGCTCGCCGACGACTCTCGATCCGGTGCTGGCCGGCGGAGAGGATTACGGCCTGCTTTTCTTCCGCCGGCAAACGGAGTGGCGCGTTGGGAAAGTGACCGTCTCCAGCGGCGCGCCGACCGTGGAGGCCGTGCATGCCCTGCCAGGCCTGCCGCTGGCGGAGCTCTCCGCCATGCGCGTCGGCGAGCACTGGCTGCTGGTGACACGCTACGACGATAATCGGCTGGAGGCGCGCTGGCTGAGCCTGGGCGAAAAGCCCGACCTTTCTGAGCCGATGGAGCTGGCCGCAACGTCACAGGTGCCTGTCGCCCTGGCGATGAATCCGGCGGACGGAACGATCACGATGGTCGGCGCCGTTCATCACGAGAAGGCTGGTCCGTTCACCCTTCAGATCGTCCCCATGAAGCGCGAGGGCGACGTCCTGAGCGCGGGCGAGCCGTTCTTCACCCACAACGGCAATGGCAACCACTGCACATCGCGCCCCGTCGCCGCATACCGCGGCGAAGGCCCCGCCGCGCAGCTCACTATCTTCCACACCGCCTGGCCGGCGGAGAACGGCACTTGGGTCGGCGTGCGGACGATGCAGGTCGGCAACAAGGCGTTAAACGGGGGATGGCTGACGACGCAGATGTACGACGAGTGGACGCGCTCGCGCGTGGCCCTGGGCTTCGCCGACGGCCCGCAGGGGGCGATCTACGCCTTCCGGTGGGACCCCGGCGATCACGGGGAGTGGAAAGTCAACACCCTGTTCGTCGCCCACGAGGGCTGGGGCATCGACGACCAGCCCATGCGCGACTTCGACGACGCCGCCCAGATGAGCCAATGGGGCATCCGCCACTCCAAGCTGACGATGCAGCCCTGAGGACAGCCGCCTAACCTTACCGCCATGACACAAACGACCGACATTCCTCCGCAGCAGCGGGTGATTCAGATGCTGGAGCAATTCTGGCTGGCTCGGAGCGTCGCCGTCGCGGCGCGGCTGGGGCTGGCGGATCTGATGGCGGAGCGTCCGCGGACGGTGGGGGAACTTGCTGAGGCAACCGGGTCGCATCCGGAGGCCCTTTCCCGGCTGGTGCGGGCGATGGTGGCCTATGGCGTGTTCCAACGGGCCGAGGAAGGCCGCGTGGGGCTCACGGAGCTTGGCGAGTCCCTCGTCAGCGACCGCACGGGCTCGATGCGCCAGCTCCTGATGACGCTGATCGGCGGGGAGCACTACGCCGCCTGGGGCGACCTCGACCAGGCGATTCGCACCGGGCGCACCGCCTTTGACGTGCACTTCGGCACGGATATCTGGAGCTGGTATCGCCAGAATCCCGAGGCCGGCGCGGAGTTCAACAAGACCATGGTCGCCGCGACGGCGGCGGTAAACCAGGCGGTCATGGAGACTTATGACTTTCGACGGTTTCGGCACGTCGTAGACGTCGGCGGGGGTCATGGCAGCCTGCTGCGGCTGGCGCTGGAGCAGAATACGGCGGCCCGTGGAACGCTGTTCGACCAGCCGGGCGTAGTCGAGGAGGCCCGAGCCGGCATTGCAGCCGCCGGGCTGGCGGAGCGGGTCGAGCTGGTCGGCGGCAGCTTCTTCGAGAATGTGCCCGCCGGCGGCGACGCTTACCTGCTGAAATACATTCTGCACGACTGGGACGATGCCCGCTGCGAGCTGATCCTGAGGAACGTGCGGCGGGCCATCGCGGAGGGCGGGACACTGCTGGTGTTCGACACGGTGATCCCGCCGCCGGGGAGGCCTGATTTTTCGGTGCTGATGGATCTGAACATGCTGGCGATGACCGGCGGTCGCGAGCGCAGCGAGGCCGAACTGAGCGACCTGTTCGCGCGCACGGGGTTTGCCCTGAAACGCGTGCTGCCGACGCAGTCGCATGTGAGCATCACCGAGGCGATGCCGGCATAGCGGTGGGCTGCTAGGGTGCTGGGCATGGCGGTGCCGCTGGGCAACCATCACCTCCAGCGCGAGGACACAGGGGACACCCTTGTCGAGGTGCTGGTGCGCCGCGCCCGGGGAGCTTCTGCGTGGCAGGAGGCCAACGAGTTGGTGCGGGGAAATCGCGTGCAGGTCGACGGCAACGTCTGTGCCGATCCGGCCCGTCTCATGAAGTCCGGGGAGGTCGTCAAGGTTCTGCCGCACGCGCTGGCGCCCCCGGCCCGCGCCGCCGATGTGCGGCTGGTTTACGCCGATGAGCACCTCGTGGTGATCGACAAGCCGCCGGCGGTAACCACTATGCGCGAGCCCGGGGAGGGGACGCGATCCGCTGTTCGCCGCCGTGGCGGGCAGGCGACGCTGGAGGAGATGGTGGCCTTGCT
>JBGTBZ010000343.1:0-6820 GCA_041749155.1 Phycisphaerae bacterium | reverse complement strand
CCCCCGCCCTGCGGCGGCGGCTGCGCAGGCACCGCAGCAGACGCCGCCCGTGCCGGCGCAGTGAAACGCCTGCCCCGATTCTGCTTGCAAGCCCGTTGCAACCCATGCGTCGTCCCCCGCTCAGATCCGGCGTGACCTCAGTGAACATCACCAGTTTGTGTGATGTCATGCTGTCTCTGCTGATCTTCTTCATGCTCGTCAGCAAGGCCGGCATCGATACGGGTGCCGATCGGGAGTTGAAGCTGCCCCTGGCCAGCCTGGGCATCAGCGAGGAGGACATTCGCAAGGAGCAGAACGCCGACGCCATCCTCGTGCTCAACATCGATCCGCAGAGTCTTGAGCGAAATCCCCGCGTTTACGGCAAGTTCTTCGCAACCGGCAAGGAGTTCAGCCTGAACGTGTCGGGGCCCGCAGGCGAGCCGGAACTGCGTGAGTTCGTCAACCTTATCAAGGCGGGGCGGGATGATTTTGTAGTGGCGATCCACGCGGACGCAGGATCCCCGTTCTACAACATCCAGCCTGTTCTGCAGGCCGTCAACGGCGCTAGCCCCGCGCAGGTGCGCTTCGCATTCACGAGCAGGTGAGCCGATCTAACCATGCACCGTCCCCGACCCAAGGTGATGCCCGCCGGACCGGACCTGACACCGGTCGTCAACATTGCCATGGTCGTGCTGGTGGTATTCATGCTCACCGCCAGTTTCGTCGAGCCGCAACTCTACATGCAGAGCCGCGTGGCCCTCATGGAGAAGGGTGGCCGCTCCCAACTGCCCCCGGACTGGACCCCGCCCACCGCCCTGCCCATCCTCGTGAACATGGATCTTGCGGTCCCGGGCAGCTTCTTCGCCAGTGTCGGCCTTGACCAGGCCGGAGACCTTCAGAGTCTCCAGGACATCCTCCGCGCCCGCTACGAGACGTTCAGGCAGGCGGGGACGGACCTGGAGCAGGTCCAGGTCGAGATCAGCCCGCAGAGCCACGTTATCTGGCAGCACCTCATCACGGTTTACGAGGCGGCCCAGCGGGCCGGCTTCAGCAACATCACCTTTACGCCCGGCCGGTGAGCCGCCGGCGGAGCGTACTGTTCTGGCGATGACGCGATTTCGCTTCACCACCGCCCTGCTGGCCATGCTCATCGCGGGATCCCCGGCGCTTGCGCAGGGACGGCAGAGCCGGCAGGGGCAGCCCCGCCCTGCCACGCAAGCTGATGAGGCCCGGGGGCTGGATGCGCTCGACGACGATCGCGTTCTGACCGAAATCGCCGGCCGCGGGCTCCTGGAGCTGCTCAGGCACGCCATGGACAAGGAGGGCGTGCCAGAGCACCGCCGACGGGCGTTGCTGGCTCGGATCAGCCTGAACCGCCTCCAGGCCGATGAGCCGCTCTCTACCACGGAACGGCGCGAGCTCGTGAGTGAGGTGATCGCCAACGTCGAGCAGACGGTGCAGGAGGCCGACGACGCCCAACTGCTCTTTGAGCAGGCGCAACTGCTGATCGACAAGGGCGTTGCGGAAGAGACGCGACTCCTGGAGTACTTCGGCGACAACCCTGAGCTGCGGGCTTACCTGAAGCCGGTCACAGAGGGCATCGCGCAGATGCTCACCCGCGCCACGGAGCTCTTCCAGGCAGAGGCGGACCGAATCGCCAACCGCATTTCCGGGCCCTCCGACCCGGCCATCCGGCAATGGCAGCTGGCCGACCAGCTCACCCAGCGCGTGCGCGACTACCGAGCGTTTGCCGACTACAACCGTCTGCTGGCTCTCGATCCCACCGAGCCGCAGCGACTCCAATTGGGCGATGCGCTGCTCGAGACGGTCATGCCCGCCGACAATGACCAGAATCCGCGGCGGACGTTCGTTCAGGCTTATCTGGGGAAGGTGGCCCTGGCGCGCGGGAATGAAAAGGGCCTGAAGATGGCCCGCGACTATCTTGAGCAGGTGATCGCAACCAGCACCGACGGTGCGGAGCTGTTCGATTCCTACTACTTCCGCACGGTCGCGGAGATACAGGACCGCAACATCGCCGCGGCTCGGGAGCAGTTCGAGCGGTTTGGGCAGTGGTTCGCGCAGCAGTCGATGGAAGATCGTCGCCCGCTCATGTTGGTGCTGGAGTACCGGCTTGAAGATGCCGCCCAGCAGTATGCCCAGGGAGCGCAGGAACGTATTGAGGCCCAATCGCGGGCCACCAGCGTGCTCGTGGAGTTGGTCGAGCAGTATGAGGGCTATCGCTCGATCGTTACCGAACAGCTTCTGACCCGCCTGGGCGACCAGGCGAACTTGGCTTCGCTCTCACCGCTCATGCTGGATGCACTGGTGGACCGCGGACGTGCACAGGCGGCGGCCGTTGCACAGCATGAAGCCTCCCAGCGCGAAGCCGGCGTCCCGGCGACCGGTCCCGCCCCTGACCGCGCAGCGATCGAGCGAGGCATCGCGGCGGCGGAGGAGCTCATGCGCCGGGCACGGGTAGGCGATGGCGCGGTAGACGCAAAGGCGGTGGCCCGCAATGCCTTCCTGCGGGCCCTCATGCTCGACATCCTTGATCGCAAGGTCGAGGCCGCGGAGGCCTTCGTGGCGTTCAACGAGGTCCCGGGGGCTGAGCCGGCCCAGAAGCTGTCGGCCTTTCGCCGGGCCCTGGGGATCGTCGACGAGCTGAAGGCTGGCGCGGGCGGCAGTGCCCAGAGGGTGCGGGTCGACGAGATCGAGGGCCGGCTGCTCCCGCTGCTTGTTGGGCCGCCCGTCAATGACAAGAGCCGTGCCTTCGACCTCGCAAACCGCCTTCATCGATTGGGCCAACTCGAGGAGGCGGCGACCTACTACCGCCAAGTGCCGGAGACCGATCCCCGACATGTCGATGCGGCCTATCTGCTCCTGATGGCCGAAGCTGCTCGTCTTGGCGAGATGAACCCCACGTCGCCCCGTAGGGCCGCTTTAGCAACCGAACTTCCACGACAGGGTCAACGGACACTGGAGCAGCTTCAGCAGGCGATGGGGCAGGCGGATGGCAGCTCTCGCGAGGCCTATCGCGAGCGCATCGCACGCGTCCGCCTCATACTCGCACGGCTGGCCCTGCAGGAGGACCGCGACCCATCGCGGACACTCGCCCTGCTGGGCAACATCGAGCAGGACGTTCAGGGACTCGCCGAAGCCGAGCAGATCCTGGCCTCGGCCCTGCCCCTTCGCTTCCAAGCGACCGCCGCCGCCGGCAGGATCGACGAGGCCACCCAGGACCTCCTGGCCCTGCTCGAGCGCAGCGACGCTCAGCGGGGCCTGGGCTACATCGCCCACTTCCGGGAGACCCTTAATCGAGCCATGCAGCAGGCAGAGGCACGTGGGGACGAACCAGCCCTCCGCCAGCTCATCCAGACTCGTGCCGCCGTCACCCCGCGGCTTGTCGAGTGGATCGAGGCCAGCGACGATGTCGAATACCGGCGCTACGTGTACAACTTCCGCCGTTTCGATGCCGAGACACAGCATCAGGCCGCCTTGGCGGCAACGGACCCCGCAGACCGGCGGCAACGGCTGCGGCGGGCCTTGGAGACCTACCGCGCCCTGCAAACGGACGAGAATCTCGCCCGGTACCGCGAACTGCTGGAGGGCCTGAGCCCAGAACAGCGGGAGAGCATCGAATATGACCGCGATGTCGTCTTCGCGCTCGGAAACATCAACTTCGACTTGGGTGAATTCGAGGAAGCCCGTAGCTACTACGGCCGGCTTCTTGCCGACCGGGCCATGGGCAATGCCACCCGCACCACCGATCAGGACGGGGTCCCGCGGCAGGTGGCGAACAACGAGTTCTGGGAGCTATACCTGAAGTTCATCCGGGCTAACCTCGCCCTGAACAATCCCCGTGAGCCGATGGCCCAGCAACTTCGGAACCTCTACGCGACGTATGGACAGAATGTCGGGGGCACGGCGTGGGCGGAGGAGTTTGAGGCATTACGCCGGGAACTTCTGGGGGATTCATCCGCCCCAACGCCGTCTAGCCGACCCCAGTGAGCAGCAGGCGGTCTTTATCGCTACCAACAGTGCTGACCCACGCCGGGAATTCTGACGTAAAGTCACGGTACGCGGTTCCCCGCCGCCGCCCGCCGGCACCCGGAGACTTTGCCTGTGACGTTCGCCATCTACTTTGGAATGCTTGGCCTGGTCTGCCTGCTGGTGCTGCGCCGGCCTTCGGTGGCGCTGGGGGCGTTTCTGTGCACGTATGGGCTCGAGCAGTGGGCCCAGAGTCGGGACTCGTTCTTTTTCGTGAATGCAGCCCTGACCAACGTGGCAACGGCTTCTGTGCTGATCTGGGCGTTGGTCGTGCGGCGGTTCAGGGTGCAGGGCGGCCTCGGTGGGGGATTCTCCAGCGTCTTCTGGATCATCGCGGCCCTGTTCCTCTGGTCCATCGTGAGCCTCCTTTGGACCCCCGATCGCCCCGAGGCCATCGCCATCTGGCGCAGCCGCCTCCCCTACATCGCCGCCACGGTTCTTCTCATGCCGCTGGTCGCGCGGGACATGGACGACCTCAAGGCCGGCTTCCAGATGACCCTGCTGCTGGGCGCCGCCGTTTTGCTGCTGCTCACCTTCGACTCCGCCTGGACCGGACGGCACATCCAGCTTCGGCAAGGGGCCGCCATTGGCTCGATTGTCAGCGATCGCGGCAACCCGCTGGCGACGGCCTCACTGGCGGGATGGGTGGGCCTCATCGCGCTGCTAATGAACTTCCGCGGCGCGGGCCGCTTCTGGCAGATGGCGCGGTGGCCGCTGGTGCTGCTGGGATTGATCGTCGCCTTCCGGGCCGGCAGCCGCGGGCAGCTCTTTGCCATGGTCGCAGCGGGCATCATGTTCCTGCCCTTCAGCCGGCGCATCAGGAACATCTGGGGCTTCGTCGGTACGGCGGCGGGCGTCGTGCTCACACTTACTCTGGCGACCTGGGCGTTCGACATTTACGCCTTTGGCGCCGCGACCCGCTGGAACACGGACAACATGATCAACACTTGGCGGGCCTCACGCTTCGAAACCAGCCGAGTTGTGCTGGAGGAGTGGTTCGATGCTGGTCCGATCTACTGGGTCATTGGCCTGGGGACCAGCGCTAGCTACGACATCATCGGTTTCTACCCCCATCTCGTGATGGCCGAGGTGCTGGCGGAACACGGCCTGATCGGCTTCGTGCTCCTGTGGCTCGTGGTGATCTACGGATACAAGGCCTATGCGAAGATTCACGCGGCTTTTCGGGACGACCCCGTAGCCCGCGGCACCGCGGCGGCGCTGGCGGCGCTGTTTATGTTCGAGATCATCCTGTCGTTCAAGCAGGGGTCGATGCTGGGCTCGGTCTTCGCGTTCGGGTTCGCGGTGCTGCTGGGGCGCCTTGGCCGCCAAACCCTCGTGGCGTCGCCAAGCCCGTACGGCCAGATGCTTCCGGGAGAATCCTGGGGGACTTACGCGTTTGATCCCGACCCCGAGCCAGACGCCCGCCTGCGCCCCGGCGTTGGCGGGCTGTAGGGATTCAGATGGGAGACGGGGCATTCCGATCGCGCAGGCGGGCCTCGACGAGCCGCAGGTACCGGTCGCAGAGCCGATCGGCGTCGAACAGCTCCAAGGCCCTCTGGCGGCCCATCTCGCCCATCTGGGGCCACTTCTCGCGGTCTGCCAGTGCCCGGATGATGCCTTCCCGCAGGGCCGCGGCGTCTGGGGCGTGGTAATGCCAGCCCGTCAGGCCATCCACAACGCTTTCCGCCGGTCCTCCTAAAGCATGCACCAGCACGGGTTTACGCATCAGCATCGCCTCCGCCACGGACAGGCCAAACGGCTCAGCCACCACCCGCGTGTTGCAGGCGACGTCCACAGCCCCGTAATACCGCTCGATGTCCGTCACCGGCGGATGGATTGTCACCCGGCACTCCATCCCCGTCCGCCGCGCCAGGTCCTTTAGCTGGTCCACGAACGGCCCCGGGTGCGGCCCGCCGATCAGGAGCACGTGGACCTGCTCGTGCCCCGCCGGGAGCCCCGCCACCGCCTCGATCAGCTCCGCCGCTCCCTTGTCGGGGACAAGGCGTGCGAAGACGGCAAAGACGGTCGCGTCCGCAGGAATCCCCAGCGCCTCCCGCTGGACGAGGTCGGGGCGGTGGGGGTCGAAGCGGGCCGATTCCGTTGCGTGGTAGTTCACCACCGGCCACACCCCGCCGCCCGCCAGAGAGTTGGCGGTGTAGCGGCTGTCGGCGATGACGGTGACGCGGTGCTTACGGATGAGATGCCGGTAGAGGCGGCTGTTGAGGCCCAGGGGGTAGCGGTCGCTCACCGTGTTGGGCATCTCCCAGACGCCCAGCACTCCTGTGCGTGACGTAGCGAGGCCTCCCAGAGCCATCAGATTGGGCATCAGCCAGTGCAGCACATCAAAGCGCTCGTCGCGCAGGCGCGTCGCGATGATCTTGGCGAGCCGGCGCGAGGTCAGCCAGCTTCTGAATAACTGCGCGGGTTTGCTCCACAGGCTGCCGCGGAAGTCGCTTGCGCCTTCGGTGCCCAGTACCTCGACGTCCAGTCCAGCCTCGCGACACGCACGGCTCATGCCCCCGTCCGCCAGCGCGAAAACCTTGGCACGGCACCCTGAGCGGCTCGCGGCCGCCGCCAAGGCCACCACCGCCCGCTGGATGCCGAACCCCTCGTTCTGACTCACCAGCCAGGCGATCGCAGGTCGGGTCGGCGGCTGCTTCATGGCGCAATTCTGGATCGCTTCGCGGATCAGTAGTGCACATGGTAGCAGCGGATGCCATTGCGGCTTGGGCGCCAAGGGCCTGAACAGGCTGCCGCCGATCCTGCGCATCTTGCATGGCTGAGACCGACATCG
>JBGTBZ010000342.1:0-1667 GCA_041749155.1 Phycisphaerae bacterium | reverse complement strand
TGACGGGGATTTTTCCAGTGGCGTACGACGGGGCGCTCTACTGGAGCGACAACATCCACATCTTCGCCGTGGCGCTCGACAGCGGCCTGCCACTGCCCGGCTGGCTGGACACGTATGGCGCCGGGGGCGGAGAGCTGCCGGGCTTCACGCTCCCCGGCGGGGGCTATGGCACGCCGCGCGGGGCGGCGTTGACGCCGATGGTGACGGATCGTTACGTCCTGGCAAATATGGGTTTGCGCGACGAGCGGCTCTACCTGAGCAGCGGCAATCCCCCGGTGGCGGCGGCGCGGATGGTGTGCCTGGACAGGCTCAGCGGCCGGCCGATCTGGGCGCGGATGCCTACGGAGCTGGATGCGACGTCGCTGAACGATCCAAACCTGCAGGCGGACCTGGCGGAGTGCCAGTTCGTGGGCACGCCGCTGGTGGTGGGCGAGAGCGTGTGGACGCTGGCAAAGACCGACCCGCTGCGCGGGCGGCAGTTCGAGCAGAGCTTTCTGATCTCCCTGAACCTGCGCGACGGCAGCACTCGGAGCGTGACGTATCTCGCCAGCAGCTCCGGCGGGACGCAGGCGCAGCGATGGGGTCAGCACGCCATCCTTCCCGAGCCTACGAGCATCCTGGCGTACTCCGACGGGCTGGTGTACGCCCCGACCGATACGGGCGCCGTCGCCGCCGTGCGGGTGGCGGACGGGGGCCTGGAGTGGCTGAACCTCTACCCGCGGGTGCAGGTGGATCCGCTGCGGCGGAACCTGACATCCTCGCGGCTGCGAATGCGTTCGCGCACGGAATCTCAGCCGTTTCACGCGGCGCCTCTGATCGTCGCAGCGGGGCGGCTCTTCTTCAAGCCGCCGGACGCCCATCATGTGTTCGTGTGGAACGCCGCCGACGGCAACGAGGTGGCGCGGATCGATCTGTCGATTTCGGAGCGAATTGGCCAGACGGAGCGGCGGCGCACGGTGATCGGCGACACGACGCTGCTGAAGGTCATGGGCGACCTGATCCTGACCTTCGGGCCGCAGGGCGTTAGCTGCATCGACTGGACCGCGGTGAGCAATGGAGCCAGCGCCCTGGAGGCCACGCGGTGGAGCAGCGAGGTCTCGTCTCCCGACGGGGAGGATGGCGTGATGGGCCGCCCCGCGGTGACGCAGACGCAGTTGATGCTGCCGACGCGCAGGCACCTGCGGGTGATCGAGCTGGAGAACGGCCGTTTCGTCGCGACCTACCCGACCGGCGGCGCCGAGTGGGCGCAGAACGAGGAGCCCGGCAATGTGGTGGTGCTGCAGGATCAGCTTGTGATCGCCGGTCCGACGCGGCTGAACGTCTACGCGGACAGCGCGGTCATCCGTGAGCGGCTGGAGAAGCAGATTTCCGAGCAGCCTGGCGATCCCACGCCCCTCCTGCGGCTGGCGCAGATCGCCTTCGTGACCGGCGACTTCGAGGAGACCACTGAGCGACTCCGCCAGGCGGAGGCTGCCTCCGCCGCTGATCCGGGGGCGGTTGCGGTGTTCTCGAGCGCCTTGAGCTTCGCCCAGACCCTTGCTGAGCGGCTGGACGACGCACTGGCGCCGGGAACGCCCACGCCGCAGACGGTTGATCGGTTTTTCACGCTGGCGGAGAAGTTTGCCCGCACTCCGGCGCAGAACGTGCGCGTGCGCTTCGCCAGGGCC
>JBGTBZ010000341.1:0-1778 GCA_041749155.1 Phycisphaerae bacterium | reverse complement strand
CCGCGGCATTTCTCCGCTCTGCACAAACGCTCGCGCGCTTCAGCCCTCGGAACCTTGCTCGCCACTGAGCCGGCCATCCTCGCGCCGAAGCCGGTCGCGGTTCAGCTCGGGCATGCGCTGGATCACGCGATCGCTCACGCCCCCGTCGGCAAGCTGCTGCCGCTCGGCAGGCCCGATCGCGAACACCTGGCCCGTGGCCTCGAGCCGCTGGATCATCTCCTCGTCGTCGAGGCCGGCCTCTTCCATGGCGATCACTTCGTCCACGGTGACAAAGCCGTTGCCGTCGATGTCCGCGGTGCGGGCATTGCGCGCCGCGTCGGCGCTGGCGGGGTTCTGCCGGGCCTTTTCGGCGGCTTCGCGGGCCTCCTCCTCGCGATCCTTGTCGATCTCAGCGCCGATGAGGTATCCACCCCCGGCGCCCAGGATGGCGCCGATGATGGTGCCTTCCAGGCGATTGTCCTCACCCCCAAGGGCAGCACCCGCGGCAGCGCCGGCAAGGCCGCCGATGACGGCACCCTGCTCTGGCTCATCTCCTGGAGCGCTTTCACAACCGGTAAGGGCCGCAACAGGCAGCGCCAGGCCCATCGCAACGGCAACGATCAATGCCGGCCGCCGGCGGGCCTCGGCCTCAGGATCCGGGGCGAGAGAGCGAACATGTGACATGGGGTCTCCTTCGTGGTGTAGGCGTAGCAGCACCCAGCCGCTTCACGGGAGAAGGAGCGGGCGCCGCAAGATACTTACAAAAGCTGTGCCGCGGGGAGCGAACAAGGGATCAGCGGAGGCGGGCAGCAGGGCCCGTCTCATGTCCCAGACGCTGGCGCACGTGCCGGCTGGCACTTCGCGCCTGCTCCTCGCGCTCAGCGAGAATCTGCCCCGCCCGCTGCCGCTCCAGGATCTTCGTCGGATCCGTCCGCGTCGAAATGTGACGCTGAAGCACCCACCCAAATTCGTCGTGATGCTCCTGGTAGATCTTCCCAAGCAGCCATCCGAACCAGTGCAACCCGTAAATCCCCGCCATCAGCGCCAGGTAGCCCAGGCCCACGGCCAGCCACGCAAGCCGGGCCGTGCCCGTGTTGAACCCGATTATCTCCGCCGTCGCGTAGGAGAGGGCGCTCAGGCCGAACAGGTACGCCACCAGCGCTACCGCCAGCAGCGGCAACGTCAGCACGTACTTGCCCGGCGCCGCCAGGATGACGCCGAAGATGCGGTGCGGAGCGAGGTTGAGAATCGACCCGCTCGTCGCCGCCGTCAGCAGCGTGGCCGGAAAGAAGAAGAACCCCACGGCCGCCACCACCAGCGTCGCAACCAGCGTGGGTCCATCGGCGAAGTTCCCCCAGTCCGCCGCCCGCGACAACGCCGCGGCGGGGCCAAGGCAAAGGGCAACGGCCGTCAGAAGCGCCCATAGAGGGCCGAAAAAGTCCTCGCCGAGGCTCACGTTGCGCAGGATGCCGGGCATCTCGTCGCGCCGCTCGGGCCCCGTCTCGTCGATGACGATCACGTAGTGCGCCATCAGGACGAGGCAGAACCAGAACGCCACGAGCGCCAGCGGCCAGGCACCCATCAACGTCAGCAACGAAAACGCCTGGATGACCAGGTGAATCACGAACACGAACCCCATCACTGCCATGTTCGCAGGCTGGAACAGCTCCATCGGAATCGAGTACCAGTACACCGGGCGAATTTGCAGCGGAATCGGCGGCTGACCACTCCCGAACTTTCCGTAGTCGGCGCGGTGGGCATATCCCAGCGTTGGCGGCTGCGATGGCCCCACCGCCGCG
>JBGTBZ010000340.1:0-2390 GCA_041749155.1 Phycisphaerae bacterium | reverse complement strand
AACGTCGTAGTTGATAGGCCGGCCTCCGCGGGAGCCGCGCCCGCGTCCGGGAGGGCTCCACCGGCGCCGTGTTCGCGGAAGACGCGGCGCCGCATCTGGCTGACGGCATCGACGGAAAGGACCTTGAGGACGGCCTCTGGCTCCTTTCCGCCGGCGGTCTCGATGCTGACGTCGGCGACGCCGAACCAGCGGTGCAGCACGCCCTGGAGGAGGTTGATGTTCTGGATGCGCGAGAAGGGGATGTGGCGCTCGCTGCGGAAGATCAGCCCCTTGCGCACGATCAGCTCCTCGGGGCCGAAACGGTAGCGAAGCGTAAAATAGCGAAAGAACTCAAAGGCGACGGCAGGCAGGAAGGCGACCAGCAGCCACAGCTCCCAGGTGCTGTTGCGTGCGAAGGCCAGGACGATAACGGCGGGCAGGACCAGCTTCTTGGCGTAGCTGGCCACGCGCAGGAGGAGGCTTGAGGGGTGAAGGCGTTTCCAGTCGGCGTCAGACGGCGTCATCCTCGCCTCCCCGGAGCAGGAAATCGCGCATCTGGATGGCCTGGCCATGCTCGAGGCCGTCGAGCTCGACGGAGGCATGCTCGGTGCCGGCGGTGTAGACGATGAGCTTGCCCAGGCCGTAGTAGCGGGCGAGGGGCCCCTGCTGGACATCGGTGTGCTGGATGCGCGAGCGGGGCACGTCGATGATGTGCTTCCACCAGATCCCGCGGCGGATCTCCAGGCCCAGCGGGCTGACGGCGAAGGTCGTGTTCTGCCAGGTCTTGCGGGGCAGCAAGAGCCCGCCGACGGTGATCATGCCGAGCAGGAGAGCCCCGCCGCCGAGGATGAGCCAGGGAAGAAAATGCCCGGCGCCGCTGGCAAAGAGCGTGACGAAGAACGGAATCAGGGCGGCGAAGAAGACGACGCTTCCGAAGATGATCCAGCCGATGCGCTCGGTGATGATGTAATTTGGATGGAGATGGGCGAATGCGCCGTCGGCGAATGCCGGGGGCGCTTCGGGGGGTGCAACCGGCAGGTCGGCGACGGGGGGGACGCGCAGAAGGTCCTGCGGCGGCCCCTGCGGAGCGGCGGAGAGCTCGAATTGTGCGTCGGCGTGGGTCAGGGGATCTTTTCCCGGAGTTGGGCGGGGGCTAGGGTGCGGGACTCAGGCATGAGCGATCCAGTAACAAACATACGCGCCAAGGAATACCTTTCCCAGCGGTTTGCAAAGCTGAACTTTGGTCCGCACACGGTCATTGGCTACAGCGTCGCGGGGGAAGAGACGGTCGTGCAGGTTCCGGAGCTGAATGTCTGCTTCGATATCGGCCGGGCCCCGCAGTTTGCCTTGAACAGCGACTACCTGTGCATCTCACACGGGCACATGGATCACGTGGCGGGGATCGCCTACTACCTCAGCCAACGGTACTTCCAGGGGATGAAGCCTGGGACTGTCCTGCTCCCCGCGGAGCTGCTGCGGCCCATAGACGAGTTGCTCAAGTGCTGGCAGCGGATCGAGCGGCAGGACACCCCCTACAAGCTGGTGCCAATGGAGCCGGGTGCGATGCACGTGATCCGGCCGGATTTCGGCATCCGGGCGATGCGCACGCACCATGGCGGGCCTTCGCTGGGATTCTCCTGCATCAGCATCCGCCAGAAGCTGAAGACGGAGTATCACGACCGTCCCGGGGAGGAGCTGGCGAATCTGAAGCGATCGGGGGTGGAGATCCAGTACCGGCTTGAGGTGCCGCTGGTGACCTACCTGGGCGACACGGGGATCGGGCCGGTCTTCGAATCGCCGGACGTGGTGGACGCGCGGATCCTGCTGACCGAGTGCACCTTCTTCGAATCCGACCATGAGACCCGCAGCCGCGATGGCCGGCACCTGCATGCGTCGCAGCTGGCAGCGATCCTCCCGAAACTGCGCAACGAGCACATCGTGCTTTTGCATGTATCGCGGCGGTCGGGCCTGGGTCGGGCGCGGCGGCTGCTGAAGAGGGTGCTGGGGGGGGAGATACCGGAGCGTGTACAGTTTCTGATGGATTTGAGAGATGCCCGGCACGCTGGCGACGCCGCCGCCGCGGCGGGCGATGCTCCGGTGGACTGAGTACGCACAGCACCGCCGCAGGGCTCCTACGACTGGGGATGGAAGATTTGATAGATTTATTTTTGACCCCGGACCAAGGCGTGGATATGGTCGGACGATCGGCTTGCGTCAGGCCGAAAACAACCACCGCTACACCCCTTTCGGAGCCATTGCCATGAAAGCTGTCGATATCCTCGCAACCATCCTGATCGTCGTCGGCGACCTCAACTGGGGCCTCGTCGGCGCTGCCGACTTCAACCTCGTGACCGCCGTCCTCGGGCAGACCGTCCTGGCCTCCATCGTGTTCATCCTCGTGGGCCTGGCCG
>JBGTBZ010000339.1:0-4549 GCA_041749155.1 Phycisphaerae bacterium | reverse complement strand
GCTGACGGCAGCGCCACCGGCCCTGGGGCGCGATGCCGCCACTGTCGCGGCGCTGCTTGACGAGGGCGCCGAAGTCCCTGGCCGGCGGACGGCGGGTATTCGTGAGCTTCTGGAAGCCTTCGATCGCCGCCTGCTCGATTCAGCGATAACGCGCGCCGTCGAGCGTGCCCGCGATGCACTCATGAGAGTCACGCTTGCTCAACCACCCGCGCCCTCCCAAGCTTCCCCGATCCAGCTCGAGGAGCTGCTGCTCATGGCCTACCCCGATCGGGTCTGCCGGCGGCGCGAGGGGGATCCAGGGCTCGCCCGGCTGGTCGAAGGCGGGGGTGTCCGCCTGGCGGATCCGTCCGCCGTTCGCGGGGAGTTGTTCCTGGCGCTGGATGTGCGTCGCGGGGCACAGGCGCAGGCCCAGCAGGCCGATGTGCGGCTGGTTGCACAGATCGAAGAGGCGTGGCTGGAGCGCGACCTTCCTCAGAACATCGTCCGCGAGGAGCTGGCCTTTTTCGATGAGGCTGGCCAGCGCGTCGTGAACTTGCGCCGGCGGCGCTATCGCGACCTGGTGCTCAGCGAAGAGCGTGGCGGAAGGCCAAATCCACAAGCCGCGGCCGCGCTGCTGTTGAGCAGGTTCCTGGAGGAGGTGCAGAGGCCCGGCGCCGAAGCAAAAGGCGATGATGAGCTTCAGACGCGGCTCCTGATGCTCGATCGCCACCTCCCGCCGCACCTGCGGCCGCCATCTGCGCCGCCGCGGCTGGTGGAGGATCGCCAAATGCTGGAGATTGCATGTCGACAGGTCGGGGACGAGGCATCACCGAGCCTGGCGCGCGTCCGGGAGGTGGTGCGGCAAATGGCGCAGGGCCAGCTCCAGGCCTCGCCATGGCAGCGCGCCTTGCGGGAGCATGCCCCGGAAGCGATCGAGGCCCCGACGGGCAGCAGGATCCGGCTCGACTGGTCCGCCGCCGACGCGCAGGCACCGCGCGGGCCGGTGTTGGCGGTCCGGCTCCAGGAGATGTTCGGCATGGCGGCAACGCCGCGGGTGTGCGGGGGGGTTGTGCCGGTGATCCTGCACCTTCTCGGGCCCAACTTCCGCCCGGTCCAGATTACCGACGACCTGGCCAGCTTCTGGAAGAACACGTATCCGCAGGTCCGCAAGGATCTTCGCGCGCGGTATCCCAAACATTCCTGGCCGGAAGATCCTCTTCGCGCGCCCGCCGTTCGCGGCGCGCGGCGGCGCGGATCACCCTGAATATCCGCAGGTTTTCCGGGTGGCCGTCGCGACGTCGATTATGCCTTGACCGCACTTGCCCCCCCGGCTTAAATCCGCGCCAATGGCCTGAGAGCACGGCATCAGGCCCGCGAATGCCGTCGCAGCGTGATAAAGGAATGACGCATCAGCACATTCAGGAGGCCCGCCGCGAGACGACGGTGGGAAAATGATGAAGAACAAATCACCAAGCGAGGAAGTCTCCGTCAACGACGCCGGCGATTCTGGCGGCGAAATGCTGCCGATGGCGGCGGAGATGAAGCCCAATGCCCTGGGCGCGCCGCGGATGGCCCTGCTGGGCCGCTCGGCGGCGGGCCAGCCGAGGCTCGGGGCGACCTTCATCGAGCCGGAGGCATTTGCGGACCCGTCGCCGGCCGTCGGTACCTTCGATGACGACACCGAGGACAGTTTCGGCGAGGAGGAAGAGGAGTTCGAGGAGGAGGACGAAGAGGAGGACGAGTTCGACGACGAAGAGGACGATGACGATGAATTCGATGACGAGGACGACGAGGATGATGAGTTCGACGACGAAGAGGATGATGACGATGAGGATGAGGAGGAGGATGACGAGTTCGACGATGATTGAGCGGATCTCTTGCTACCCCTCGGGCCGGTCCCCACAGGCCGGCCCTTTTGCTGCGCGCCGCGCGACATCCAGGGCATAGGCCTCCCGCTCGAAGCGGTTGTCGAAGTAGTAATGCTGCCCGCGGATCCACGACACCAGCGACGCCGCCCCGTAGGCCGGCAGGAACAGTGGTCCCCATCGCTCGCACTGCCGCACGTGCACGCGCTCGTGCTCCCGCGACAGGTCATGGGCACGCTCGTCCAATCCCAGCACGACGTGGCCCAGCGTCATCGCCGATGCCCGCAGACGGACCAGCAGCCAGCTCGCCACTCCCCCGTGCACCTCCAGCACGCCCCGCACCGACCGCGCCCGGCCGCCGCTGGCAAGGGCCAGCAGCAGCAACACCAGCCCGACCGCCGTCGTGGGGGCCGCCCAGGCATAGCGGGCAATGCGCGCAGCTCCCTTCACGCCAGCAGGATAGCGATGCGTGTGTGGGCAACCTGTCGCTGCGTATTTTTCCGCCGCCGCGCCGTCAACCATGATGGGGGACCGCCAGGGGCGGTGCTGTCTCGACAGGCGGCCTGAGTCGGTGGTGCAGATCCTGTTGCGTCCTGTATCGCTGGCTGGCGCGCCCGGACGCCGTCGCGACAACCGCGCCCGGGCCGCGGCGCCAGGCTGTCATCCCGGCCGGGAGCCGCCGGCGCATCCCGACAGCTGGCGCGCCAGGCTCTCCACCGCCGCCAGCGGGTGGCGGATAACGGCAACTTCACTTCCCGGCACCCTTTGCGCGCTGGCCAGCGATACTTTCCACACCTGTCGACGCGCTCACTACCGGCTGCTGTCTTATGAATCAATTTCCAATAGACCATTCCCCGAGGGGATGAGTAGGTTTCCCCACTCGGCCCGCCGGCGCAGGCGGGCAACCGGCGGGGGGATGGGGTATAGTCGCCGGCCATGGAGGACCACCGGGATCCCGTCCCAGCGCGCCGGGCCCGGTGTAGACAAGAGTCAATGCTTCGGCCAGAGGAAACAAACACATGAAGGCGATCTGCAATCGTGGGGCCCTGTTGGATGCACTCAACGTCGTCGGCCAGGCCGTCCAGGCCCGCACGCCAAAGCCCGTGCTCCAGTGCGTCAAGCTGACCTGCGCCGATGAGCGGCTCACGCTCGCCGCCACCGACATGGAAATCGCTGTCCGTTACACCGACCCGCAGGTCCAGATCGAGAGCGACGGCGAGACACTCCTGCCCGCCGACAAGCTGCGCGACATCGTCCGCGAGAGCATCGACGACACGCTCTCCATCGAGCTCAAGGGCGAGCAGTGCCTCATCAAGGGAGCCGACAGCCGCTTCACCGTCTACACGCAGAACCCGGCCGACTTCCCCGCCGTGCCGGACTTCGAGGGAGAGGCCGACTTCGAGATTCCCGGAGGGCTGCTGAAGCGCCTGATCGGCAAGACGCTCTTCGCCGCGGCGCGCGAGGGGACTCGGTATGCCTTCAACGGCGTTCTGACGACCCTGCGCGACGGCCGCGTGCTGATGGTCAGCACCGACGGCCGACGGCTCGCCCAGGCCGTGGGCGAGGTCTCCGTCACCGGCAAGCGCAAGCCCGCCAAGGGGGAGAAGGACGGCCCGCGCGCCATCGTCCCCACCAAAGCCCTTCAGCTCGTTGACAAGCTCGTGGACGACCCCGAGGAGATGGTCAAGGTGCAGATTCGCCCCAACCAGATCATCTTCGCCACGGCTGCCGCCACGCTCACCAGCAATCTGGTCGAGGGGCAGTTCCCGCCGTTTGAGGACGTGATCCCCAAGGACTCGGACAAGAAGATGACCGCCTCCTGCGGCGACCTGATGAGCGCGGTACGGCGCAGCTCGCTGCTGACGACCGAGGAGAGCAAGGGCGTGCGCATGCACTTCACAAAGGACGGCCTGAAGCTGACAAGCCGCTCGGCCGAGGCGGGCGAGGCGGAGGTGAACTTCGCCTGCCGCTACGAAGGGGCCGACCTGGAGATCGGCTTCAATCCGCACTTCCTTGTAGAGGCGCTGAAGGTGACCGACACCGATGAGATCAGCTTCGAACTGTCCGCCCCCAACCGCCCCGGCCTGCTCCGCGGCGGGGAGGATTTTCTGTACGTGATCATGCCGGTGAACCTGCAGTAGACGGCTCGCGCGATGCCCGACTCCGCGTCTCATCTTCGCCGGCTCGATGGCTGGAAGCGCACGGAAGCGCCCGCTGGCGATCTGCTGGGCGAGACGATGATCCAGCTCTACCACCGGCAGGTCGAGAAGCGGCAGACGAAGCTGGCGGTCATCGCCGACGTGTGGTGCCGGGTGATCCCGGAGCCGATGCTGGCCCGCTGCGCGCTGGAGAGCTATTACCGAGGGCGGCTGACGGTGATCGTCGACAGCGCCCCGCATCTATATGAGCTCAAGCAGCTTCTGCTGGCGGGCCTGGAGGCTCAGCTCCTCTTCGCCTGCCGCGGCGCGGGCCTGCGCCGAATCGCCCTGAAGCGCGGCCGCTGGTACGACGATCGCGGCGAGGCGCGCTTCTGAGCTCGAAAGGCTGGGTCCCGGGACCGAATCGGCACGAGTCGGATCTGCTTTGTGCCTTGGTGTCGGCGTGGTTCAATCTCGGCCGATATAGTCGCTCATGTGCGGATTCGCCGGTGTGGTCAGCTTTTCGCAGCCCTGCCGCATCGATCCGGCGCGCGCCGGCGACCTCGC
>JBGTBZ010000338.1:0-3489 GCA_041749155.1 Phycisphaerae bacterium | reverse complement strand
GGCCGCGGGCGGTCCGGTCCCGGTGCGGGGCAGGCCCCATCAGGTACGAGGCCCCCGCCCCAGCCAGCATCAGCACAAGCAGCAGCCCTGCCAGCACCCGGCAAGGGGTCGCCGCGGATTTGGCGGTCTTGGAGCAGACGGCTCCGCCGGCCACGACGGCCACCGCCAGAACCGCGAAGCAGACCATGATCATCAGGCCCGAAACCTCATACGTGCCCGGCTGAAAGGCCTTGTCCGGCCCCAGGGCGTAGAACGTGCCGAGCATGCCGGCGGACATGACCGCCGCCATGACAACCAGCCCGACAATGACTGCAAAAGTTCCGCGAACCATGGCCTTATCTCCTGTCTGGTGGGGCGTCGGTGCCCATACGGGCGCAAAAACCAGCGCCCATGGCATCGGCCATAGTCACTTTCGAATTCGGCGAGGACTTGAGAACGCTGGTGCGCCCCCGGAAACAGGATGTCCCATAATATCCCCCTCTTCCAGACCACGCTCAGGTCCGGCCGCTCATCTTCTGGCCCAGGTAGTCGATCAGGTCGATCTGCGTCACCACGCCCACAATCCGCCCATGGTCCTGCACCACCGCCACGTGATCGTGGCCGAAGATGTGTTTCAGCTCCCAGAGCGGCGTGGTTGACTCCACCAGCCCGTGAAGCTCCGCCACCAGGTCGTCGATCGGCTGGTCGAGGCGATGCTTGCCCTCCAGCAGGGCCGAGAGCAGGTCTGACTCGTGGATCATCCCCACCGCCCTGCCGTCGGGGTCGATGATCGGCATCTGCGAAATGCCGTACTGCTTCATCCGGTGCACCACCTGCTGAGCCTTCTCCTCCGCCGTGGCGGTGACCAGCTGCAGGGTCTTCACTTCCAGCAGGTCGCCGACGGTGCCGACGTCCGGCGCCTCGGGCATGAAACCCATGTCGCGCATCCATTCGTCGGAGTAGAACTTGGTGATGTACGCCCGCCCGCCGTCGGGAAGGATCGTCACGATCGTCTTTTCCGGCGATAACTCGCGCGCCATCTCAATCGCCACATGCAGGGCCGACCCGCTGGAGCCGCCGGCCAGGAGGCCCTCCTCGCGGCAGGCGCGGCGGGTCATCAGGAAACTCTGGCGGTCATCGACCTGCCGCACATCGTCCAGCACCGTGAGGTCCATGGCGCCGCACATCATGTCCTCGCCGATGCCCTCCACCTTGTAGACGTGCGGCTGGCTCAGCTTCCCCGTGTGAAACATAGAGTAATAGACGCTGCCGACCGGATCCGAACCAACGTTTAAGATGTCCGGCTTCTGCTCCTTGAGATACTTGCCCGCCCCGCTCATCGTCCCGCCGGTGCCCAGGCCCGCGACGAACACGTCGATCTTGCCCCCCGTCTGGCGCCATATCTCCGGGCCAGTGCTGTGGTAATGCGCCTCGATGTTGTCGGGGTTGTGGTACTGGTTGGGGTACCAGGCACCCTTCACCTCGCTCGCAAGACGCTTGGCGGTCTCGTAGTAACTATCGGGATGCTCGGCGGGGACGTTCGTTGGACAGACGTAAACCTCTGCGCCAAAAGCCTTTAGCGTGTTGATCTTCTCCGCGGACATCTTGTCGGGGATCGTGAAGACGCACCGATACCCTTTCAGGGCCGCCGCCATCGCCAAGCCGACCCCGGTGTTCCCGCTGGTGTTCTCGACAATCGTTCCCCCGGGCCTAAGCCGCCCATCCGCCTCCGCCTTGGCGATCATGTGAATCGCCATCCGGTCCTTCACGCTGCCGCCGGGGTTCAGGTACTCCAGCTTGGCCAGCACCCTCGCCCCCCCGCGGGGGCGCAGGCGGTTTAGAGCCACCAGGGGGGTCTGCCCGACAGCCTCCAGCACGTTCTCGTAGACGGATTCGTGACGCGGCATGCCTGCGGTTTACCGCCGCCCAATATTCCGGTCAACAGCCTTCCGGACCCGCTACATCCGCTCCGGCGACGGCTCCTGCGGCAGGAATCGCCCCACCGGCCGTATCAGCCGTTGCAGCCGTGTCCCCCGCGCCACCCGCCGCAGGCCGCGGAGCATCTTGTCGCGTCCGCGTGCCATGGGCCCGTACCCCAGCTCCCGCGCCAGGGCCGGCGGAACGTCCAGCCGCACGTACGAGGAAGGCCTGGCGTACGGCGGGTCCAGGTCCAGGGCGTTGAAGGCGGCCAGCAGCCATCGGGCAACCTGCGCCCGGGCCAGGAGGCGCTCGTCGGCGATCAGGTCCGGGGCGAGCAGAACGGAGGGATTCGTGTTGATCTCCCACACCACCAGCCGCCCCTCCAGCGTCCCGTCGTGCGTCGAATAGTCGATCCGGCCGTAATCGATGCCCGCCACTTCAAAGATCTCGCGGATCTGCGCGTCATGCGGCCGCTCGGCCACAAGCCGGTTTTCCCGATCATTACGCTCAGCGCACAAGTCACTTGGATCCTTCGCCACCCACTGGGTGCGGCGGATCAGGTGGTGCGGAAACACGCTTTGGCCGATCTGGAAGGCGGCGTACTTCCAGAAAGCGCCCTGCGCATCCGCCGTGTCGGCATATTCGACCGCAAGCAGACTTGCCGCGTCCGCCCCCGCCCTGACCGCTTCCTCTACGGCGGCATCCAGCGACGCCCGGTCGTGCAACAGCGGCGAAAGGCTGCCGGAGTGCTCATCCTCCCGGCGCAGGAATACCGGAAAGCGAACGCCCGGTCCCTTGAACTCGTCGAGCCGCCAGGGCCGGAAACCGTTGATCCCGCGTTCCTGAAGACGGCGCAGCAGGTCGTACCGCAGGAGCACCCGCCGCGGATCGTTCACGATGCGCCGCGCGGGATCGCTTGAGGCCTCCAGCCGCTGGGCCACGAGCCGCGCGAGTTCCATCTGATGCGGCCCCAGGCGCTCCAGGTCGGTGAAGAGGTAGGTGCCGACGGGCAATTCGGGCCATCGAACCAGCTCATCCCAGTAGATAAAGCGGAACCGCACAACCAGGCTCCGCCCCCACGTCTGCAGGAACTCCTGGATCGTGTAGGCGTGCAGGCGTGTGATGAGGCAGTAAATCATCGAGCAAACGGCTGACCGAACGAAACATACCACGCGTCATGCGACCGCGCCTTGCTCGAACAGCGCCTCCACGAAACGTCCCGGGTCGAACGTCTCGATGTCCTGCGGGGTTTCGCCAAGCCCAATGAACTTGACGGGGATGTCCAGCTCGTCGCGGATGCCGAGGATGACGCCCCCCTTGGCGGTGCCGTCGAGCTTGGCGAGGATGATGCCGGTGACGTCGACGACGCGCTTGAAGTGCTTGGCCTGGTTCACGGCGTTCTGGCCGGTCGTGGCGTCGAGGACGAGAAGGGTCTCGTGCGGCGCCCCCTCGATCTTCTTTGCGATCACGTTGCGGATCTTGTGAAGCTCGCGCATCAGCCCCTCCTGCGTGTGCAGGCGGCCGGCGGTGTCCACGATGAGCACGTCCACGCCCCGTGCCACCGCCGCCTCGCAGGCGTCCCAGGCGACG
>JBGTBZ010000337.1:0-2472 GCA_041749155.1 Phycisphaerae bacterium | reverse complement strand
ATCAAAAGCGGGCGCGCCGGACGGCCAGAACCGTGCAGGACGGCGCTGCGCTGCGCCTCGTTGAGGCGCTCGAGGTAGGCGGGCGACGCTGCCTCTGTCGTCACAAGGTCCATCCGGGCAGTTAGCCGCGTTTCGCTTTTGTTCGCAAGCTCCGCCCGGGCGCCCAGGGTTTGCCCGCAGCCAGCGGGACAGCCTGAGCACGGCCTTCCTGGGCGACTGCGGACGCCGGCTCGTCAAGCGATCGACTGACCCTATGTCGTCCGAAAAGGAGAGATCATGCAGACAGTGAAACCCTTTCCACTCCTGACGGCTGCCGCGATCGCCTTCGCGCCAATACAGGGCGGCGCTGGAGGAAGGGGTGACACCTTTGCCATTTTGCCCCACGAGATCGCCGATCTTGACGCATACCGCTGGAAGAAACGGCCGGTGCTGATCTTTGCGCCGTCGCCGGACGACCCGGCGTTCGTCGAGCAAAGCGCTTTGCTCCATGCGGCGCGGGAGGAGCTCCTCGAACGTGACGTCGTCGTGCTGATCGACACCGCGCCACATGAGGATGGAGCACTGCGTCGCGGGCTCGGTGTTCTGGGCTTCGAGGTTCTGCTCGTCGGGAAAGACGGCGGCGTGAAGCTGCGCGTTCAGAAGCCGATCACGGCTGAGGAGCTCTCTGCCGAAATCGATGCAATGCCGATGCGACGTCGTGAGATGACGGATTGATGATCATTCTCCCAGTGTGGGTGTGGAGCCCTTGCGATTGTGGTCTGAGGTGATCAGGCGAGCGAGTTGATCGGCGTTAGACGCTGGCCCACCCATTCCTCGGGAATTTCACCAAGCAGATCCTCCAGCCGCAGCATATCCGGCTGCCGACCATGCAGTACCGCCTGGACCATGTCCGGCGAGAGCAGCGTCAGCCGCCGCACCCGGCTCATGTAGCCACGATTGGCCCACTCGCGCCGGACCAGGTCCTCAACCGTCCGCACACACTCTCGTTCAGCATCCACTGGCACCTGAACGCCCGCGCCAGCGCGAGGAACGCGTTGCGGGACCCGCGGCTGCGGTCCCAATTGATGGCCTTGAACGTCTGCTAGGCGCCAAGAGCCGACGTCGCAATTTGCGGAGCCTGCTCGGCAATGCGGACCACGTCGAGAGAATCCGCGGTATGCTGCAGCCAGTCCGAATCGACGACGCGTCACCGTGCCGGAAACGTCCTATCCGCCTGACCTTGTAACCGCACTCGAGATGCAGTGGGGAGCAGGCTTCTTGTCACCTGGCGGTCGCGGCGAGGTGCTGGAGATTCTCCGCGATGTCGAGCTTCGGGACAAGCGGATGTTGGATATCGGCTGCGGTACGGGCGGCCCTGATATCGTAGTCGCAAACGCGCTGAAACCACGCAAGATTGTAGGCATCGACATCGATCCTGATCTGATTCAGCAAGCTAAAACCCGTGTCGGCAAAGCCGGGCTTGACCAGATCATTGATTTGCGGCTGGTGACGCCGGGGAGACTGCCGTTCTCCGACGCAACTTTTGACGTCGTATTCAGCAAGGATTCCCTGATCCACATTGTTGACAAGACCGAGGTGTACAAAGAAATTCTTCGTGTTCTGAAACCCGGCGGCGTATTTGCGGCAAGTGACTGGCTGGCCAGAGAAGGTGCGGAAACGCTGGAGGGTTTCCGTAGTTGGCGAGCCCTCACGCCTCACAGCTTCGCCATGCAGACGAGCGAAGAGACGCGCATGCAAATGCAGACCGCCGGGTTTTCGGATATCGCCACCCGCGATCGAAATGCCTGGTATGCGGAAACAGCTTTGCGGGAGGTTAGAATGATGGAAAGCGAAGACTGGAAAAACAGCTTTGCGTTACTCTTTGGCGCAGATGCCTACACGGCGAAACTTGCACTCCGCGTCGCCAATGCCAAGCGGCTGAGTGCGGAGGCTTACGCCCGACGCACCTTTTTGGAAAACGGCCTACTCGACCTGATGCGAAGCCCGATCCGCGGTGAGACTCGGACTTTGCCCTAAGCCGAAGTCCGCGCCAACAAACATACTTGGCGGCTTCGGGCCGTGACTGACCCATATGCCTCGCCGTGACGCAAGCGCCGGAACGCGGTCTGGCGTCTCAACCATAGCCAAGCTGTCCGTGCAGGGCCCTTCGGCGACTGATCGTCAGGCCTGCGTCTGAGACAGGCGCCTGCGCAACCGACGCAGGTGCCATCGGTATATGATTGGGGCAAGGACATGGTCGTACGCGACAGTAGCGACCTGCGTTATCCCCGGCAGACCGACGACACGTGCCAGCCACCGGTACCTTGGCATCTTCGACCACAGGACAAGGAAGGCGGGGATGCCCGACGTCAGACGGCCGTCGTGCAGGACGTAAAGGCGCCGTGCCGCGGTGTCGGGATCCAGCCCCCAAAGTTCCCGCGCGTCCGAATTCAGGTCGTCGAACTGGATCGGCAGGCCGTTGTCCTCGGCGTA
>JBGTBZ010000336.1:0-6392 GCA_041749155.1 Phycisphaerae bacterium | reverse complement strand
GTGGTGATCCCGACGTTTCACGGCCCGGTGGTGCTCTGCGATGCCGGGGCGAACGTGAACCCGCACCCGCACCACCTGCTGCACTACGCGATCATGGCGGCGGCCTACAGCCGGGCGGTCTGCGGGGTTGAGCTTCCGCGGGTTGGCCTGATCAGCGTGGGAGAGGAGGCGGCTAAGGGCAACGACGTGACGAAGGAGGCCCACAAGCTGCTCCGCTGCGAGAAGCAGGTAAACTTCATCGGCAACGTGGAGGGGCGGGATTTCTTCAACGGCGTGGTTGACGTTGTGGTGTGCGACGGGTTCGTGGGGAATGTGATGCTCAAGAGTTTCGAGGGACTCTTCGACGGGCTGTTCCGCACGATGCTCTTTGAGCTCTCCGACAGCGTGCCTGAGTTGATCGACCCGTTCAAGAAGGTGCTGCATAAGATCAAGGTCCGCCACGACTGGCAGGAGTACGGCGGGGCGCCGCTGCTGGGCGTAAACGGCTACATGCTGATCTGCCACGGCGCGAGCGAGTCGCGGGCCATCATGAACGCCATTCGTGCCGGCAAGATGCTCTGCGAAAGCCACGTCAACCAGAAGATCACCAACCATATCGCCCAGGCGCCCGCGATGGAGCCCGCGGCGGCTGGGTGAGTCACGTGCCGATCCCGCCGGGCTATTGTGTCCAACCGGCGGGCCTTCATGACCGGGCCGGGGCGACGTGACGTAACGGATCGATGCCTCAGTACAACGCCATCATCAGCGGTACCGGGCACTACGTGCCGGAAAAGCGCCTGACCAATGAGGACATCTCGCGCCTCGTGGAGACCGACGACGCATGGATTGTTCAGCGCACAGGCATCCATGAGCGGCGCGTGGTATCCAAGGACGAGAGCGTCGCCACGCTGGCCAGTCACGCCGCGACCAACGCCCTCCGCGCCGCGAAGCTGGAGCCCAAGGACCTGGACTGCATCATCGTCGCCACGGTGCAGCCGGAGATGCAGATGCCGGCGACGGCCTGCTTCGTCGCCAAGAGCCTTGGGCTCGATCGGACGCCCGCATTTGACGTCGCCGCCGCCTGCAGCGGGTTCATCTACGCGCTGGACGTAGCGACCGCCTACGTGCAGGCGGGAAAGTACCGCAATGTCCTGATCATCGGGTCAGAGACGCTGACGCGGATCACCGACTACACCGATCGGAGCAGTTGCATCCTGTTCGGCGACGGCGCCGGGGCGGCCGTCATCAGCCGCCACGAGGGAGGCCTGGCCCGCGACCGTCGCGGGGTGCTCTACAGCAGCCTCTATGCCGACGGCGGGGGATGGGAGATGCTTTACCTGCTCCCCGGCAGCCGCCACCCGATCGACGAGCGGATGATCGCGGCGGGCAACCACTACCTGAAGATCCGCGGGCGGGAAGTGTACAAGTTCGCGGTGACCCGCTTCATCGAGATGATCGAGGATGCGCTGCTGAAGTGCGATCTGAAGCCCGATGACGTGGCGATGGTGGTGCCGCACCAGGTGAACCAGCGCATTATCGACAGCGCGATGGAGAAGCTGGGCTTCGAGCCACACAAGGCGATGATAAACATCGACCGCTACGGCAACACCAGCTCCGCCAGCATTCCCATAGCATTGGACGAGGCGATGCGCGGCGGGAGGCTTAAGGAGGGGGATCTTGTAATCATGGTGGCGTTCGGAGCAGGCCTCACATGGGCCAATGCCGTCGTCAGAATGTGAGTTATCCCGCGATGCCTGAATCGGTTTACATCCTCTGCCCCGGACAGGGCGCCCAGGCCGTCGGCATGGGCCGCGACTTCGTCGAGCGCTCGCCGGAAGCACGGGGCCTGTTCGAGCGGGCTAACGACCTTCTGGGCGTCGACTTGGCCAGTCTCTGCTTCGACGGCCCCGAAGACCGCCTGAACCAGACCGACGTCGCCCAGCCGGCGATCTACGTCACCAGCATCGCCTGCCATGCCGCCGCCGTTGCGGCGGGGCGGGTGCCGGGGGCGGATGTCTCGGGCTATGCCGGGCTCTCCCTCGGCGAGTACACGGCCCTGCACCTGGCCGGGGTATTTGACTTCGAAACGGGTCTGAAGCTGGTGCAGGCGCGCGGGCGGTACATGCAGGAGGCGGCCATCAGCGTTCCCAGCGGAATGGTCAGCATCATGGGAGCCGACGAGCACCAGGTGGCGGACCTGTGCGAGCAGGCGAGCCACGGGCACATCCTGGTGGCGGCGAATTTCAACTGTCCCGGCCAGATCGTCGTCAGCGGCGCCGCCCCCGCCTGTGCACGCCTTGAACAGGTGGCCGCGGAGCGCGGGTTCAAGGCGATTCCATTGAAAGTTGCCGGCGCCTTCCACAGTCCGCTGATGCAGCCCGCGGCCGACCGGCTCGAGGAAGATTTGCAGGGGCTGACGTTCGAAGCGCCCGGCAAGCCGGTCTGGAGTAATGTCACGGCCCGTCCCCACGAGGACACCGGGTCGATCAAAAAGCTGCTGGTGAGGCAGATCACCGAACCAGTCCGGTGGAGCCAGACGATGCAGAGCCTGGTGGCCCAGGGAGGCAGCTTCATCGAACTGGCGCCCGGGCGGGTGCTTGCTGGTCTGCTCAGGAAGCTCGAGCGGCGGGCTCCGATCACCAGTTTCAACACCGCCGAAGCTCTGCAGTAGCTGATCAGAACGCGACCATGACTGACAAGCGCCTCGCCATCGTCACAGGAGCCAGCCGCGGAATCGGCGAGGCGATTGCCCGCCGCCTCGCCGCGGATGGCCTGCATGTCATCGCCGTCGCTCGCGGGGCCGACAGGCTTGCGGAGGTCGTCAACAGCATCGTCTCCGCCGGGGGCAGCGCCGAGCCGATTCAATGCGACGTGAGCGAGTCTGCCGCCGTCCAGAAGATGGTGGAGGATGTCGCCGAGAAGCACGGCCGGATCGACGTGCTGGTGAACAACGCGGGCATCACGCGTGATACGCTGCTGCTACGAATGGACGACGAGCAGTTCGACGAGGTCATCCGGACGAACCTCAAGAGCGTGTTCGTCGCCACGCGCTCCGCCGCGCGATACCTGATGCGCGCGCCCGCGGGGCGGATCATCAACATTGGCAGCGTCAGCGGTTTGATCGGCAACAAGGGGCAGGCCAACTACGCCGCGAGCAAGGCGGCGCTGTCGGGGTTCACGAAAACGGTCGCCCGGGAGCTGGCCGGCAAGGGCGTGACGGCGAACGTGGTGGCCCCTGGGTTCGTGTCGACGGACATGACCGGCGCCCTGCCCGAGAAGGTTCACGAGGAGGTCAAGAAGCTCATTCCGCTGGGCCGGTTTGGCGAACCGCACGACATCGCCGCCCTTGTCGGGTTCCTGGCGTCGGAGGCCAGCAGCTATCTGACCGGGCAGGTGATCTGCGTCGATGGCGGCATGGCGATGTGACCGGGGAGTCGGAAAGGCCGCTTGACGGGGTGGAAAGACGGACCGTGGAGAGTCTGTCGGGGCTCGACTTAGCGTCTTTGCAAAGGCGGCCCGCGCGGCTATAGTCGCAACCGATCCGGGCGCGACAACCCCTTCGCCCAACTCTCGGAAACAACGCTATGGAAGACATCGAAAGCAAAGTCATCGAGATCGTCAGCGAGCAGATGGGCGTCGACAAGAGCCAGATCACCCGCGAGACGCACTTCATCAACGACCTCAACGCCGACAGCCTCGACACGGTCGAACTTGTCATGGAGTTCGAGGACGAGTTTGAGCTCTCGATCCCGGATGAAGAGGCTGAGAAGATTCAGACGGTCGGCCAGGCGATCGATTACATCAAGGAACACTCCAACAAGTGAGCGGGCGGGGACCAGGGACGCAGGGAGTGGAAGCACCCGGGAGGGCCGTCCCGCTTCCAACTGCCAGCAGCCTTATCCAATTATGCGACGTCGCGTTGTAATTACCGGCATGGGGGTCATCACCTCGCTGGGCGAGAATGTCGGCGAGATGTGGGACAACCTCTGCGCCGGCAAAAGCGGCATCCGCCGCGTCGCGCGCTGGGACCCTGCCGGCTACCCGACGCAGATCGGCGGGGAATGCACGAACTTCGATCCTAAGACGCATGGCATCGACACCCGCGAGGCCCGGCGGCTCGACCGCTTTGCCCTGTTCGCCGTCGCCGCCTCGCGGCAGGCTGTGGCCGACGCCGGGCTGGATTTCGACGGCACTGATCGCGACCGCGCCGGCGTACTCATCGGCAGCGGCATCGGCGGCATCGAAACCCTCGAGGAGCAGGCCAAGATCCTCTTCGAGAAAGGGCCGATGCGCATCAGCCCCTTTACCGTACCCCGGTTGATGGTCAACGCCGCCAGCGGAAACGTCAGCATCCTCTACAACCTGCGCGGACCCACCACCGCCGTCGCGACCGCCTGCGCGACGGGGGCCAACGCCATCGGCGACGCCGCTGCCCTCATACGCGTTGGGATGGCCGACATTATGATCGCCGGCGGGTCGGAGGCGGCCCTGTGCAAGCTGGGGATGGGCAGCTTTTGCGCCGCCCGGGCCATGAGCACGAGAAACGACGAGCCGGAACGGGCCAGCCGGCCTTTCGACAAGGGCCGCGATGGATTTGTCATGGGCGAGGGGGCGGGCGTCGTCATCCTCGAGGAGTACGAGCATGCCCGGAAGCGCGGCGCACGCATGTATGCAGAGGTCGCCGGGTATGGCATGACCGCCGACGCCTACCACATCACCGCCACCATCGAGGATGGCAGCGGGGCGGCCAAGGCCATGCTCGGGGCGGTCCGCGACGCCGGCCTCGCCGTAGAGGACGTTGACTACATCAATGCCCACGGCACCAGCACCCCCATCGGCGACCCCGCCGAAACCAACGCCATCAAGGCCGCGTTCGGCACCAGTGCCCGGAAAGTGCACATTTCCAGCACAAAGTCGATGCTGGGCCACCTCCTGGGGGCCACCGGCGGCGTGGAGACGGTCATCACCGCCCTGGCGGTGCATCACGACCGCATCCCGCCCACGATCAACCTCGAGGAGCCGGATCTTGAGGCCGGCTGCGATCTGGATTACACGCCCGGTGAGGCGCGCGACGTCAAAGTCCGGTCCGCCATGAACAACAGCTTCGGCTTCGGCGGCCATAACGCGTGCCTGCTTCTCAAGAAGCCGGGCTGAGGCCCCGTGAAGCGCTATTCCTGGATTGAGCGCCCGCCCCAGTTGACGAAGCGGCCGCGCTAAGGCACATTCTGCGCCTGACAATCCTTCTCGCGCGAGGTGTTCCCGGCAGGATGCCGCGGCTTGCGCGGGCCTTTGCGACTCCTGACCCAGGCAAGGAAGCCATGGCCAAGTCGAGTCTTTCGACGTTTCCGCAGTCCAGCCCGCAGCGGCGCCCGATACTCGTGCAGCGGGCCGAGTTGGTCCGCGCCCAGGGGACGGGGCTGGCCCACCTCTGGCAGATGCCTCTGCTGCTCGTCTCGCTCGGGCTCTTCACGCTGGCGGCGTGGCTCCTGATCGATCCGCAGCCTGCGCCGGCCTTCGGCCGGCAGCTCGCCATCGCCTCACGAGATATCGGCGCAGAGCGATATGATGCCGCGGTAGGCCGCCTGAACGACCTTCTGGCCGCATCGCCCGAGCCCGCCGACGCCGCTCAGGCCCGGCTACTCGTCGCTGAAGCTCTCGATAAGCAGGTTCGCCGGAGCCGCAGGCTGGATACGCCCCAGGTTCACCGCCGAATCATTTCCGAGATCCAGGCCGCCTACGCCTCCGGGATCGCCGCAACCCCGATCACCAGCGATCGGCTCGCCCGCAGCCACGAGGCTCTGGGGCAAATCGACGACGCCACCGCCAACTACCGCCGGGCGGCGGAGCTGTTGGAGAAGGAAGGCAAGACCGAGCATGCCTTGCCCATGCGGCGGAGCGCAATCGACATGCTGGTGGCGTTCGAGCGGCCCGTGTCGGCGACCCAGGCCCTGGAGGAGTTCCTGAACCTCCCCGGCCTCAGCGACGATGAGCGGGCATGGGCTCTGGGTGAACTGGCCCGACTGCACATCGACGCCGGTCGCACCGCCGACGCCCGCAGCCTGCTGGCGGCGGCCCTGGCCCTCTCCCCCGACGATTCGATCCGGGGGCAGGTGAGCTACCGGCTGGGATACGCCGCGTGGAAGCTCGGCGAGCCGACGGAAGCGCGCAAGCATCTTGAGCAGTCCCTGGTCCAACTGGGAACCGGCCATCCCATGGAAGCCGAGGCGCACTACCTGCTGGGCCGTCTGGCCCAGGAGCGTGAGGCCTTCGCCGAGGCGCGGGAGAGCTACGACCTCGTCCTCCGCGACCACCCCGGGAGCCGCATTGCTCCCCGGGCCCTGCTGGGACGCGGGCTGATCATGCTCTATCTCGGCGAGAACGCCGCCGCCGCGGGCGATCTCGCGGGCCTTGCG
>JBGTBZ010000335.1:0-4834 GCA_041749155.1 Phycisphaerae bacterium | reverse complement strand
CGTGGGGGACGCTGCCGTATCTCCGGAGGTCGGCATACCAGGAATAGGCCTCGGGATCGAGTTCGTGTTTGGCGAAGTTGGCGAGAAGGACATCGAGCCGCTCCTCGCGCTGGCTGCCGCCGATGATCTCGCCGATGCCGGGGGCCAGGACATCCATGGCGGCGACGGTGCGCCCGTCGTCGTTGACGCGCATGTAAAAGGCCTTGATCTGCTTGGGGTAGTTCATCACCACGACCGGGCGCTTCACATACTCCTCGGTGAGATAGCGCTCGTGCTCGGTCTGAAGGTCCACGCCCCACTTCACGGGGAACTCGAACTTCCTGCCGGATTTCTCCAGGGCGGCGATGGCGTCGGTGTAGGTGATGCGCTCGAAGCTGGATTCGACGAACTTCTCGAGGCGGGCGATGCAATCCTTGTCGATGCGCTCGGCGAAGAACTTCATGTCATCGGGTCGCTTCTCGAGCAGGTCGCGGAAGATGTACTTGAGGAAGGCCTCGGCGAGATCGGCGTCGGCGGAGAGGTCGGCAAAGGCGATCTCCGGCTCGATCATCCAGAACTCCGCCAGGTGCCGCGGGGTGTTGGAGTTTTCCGCGCGGAAGGTGGGGCCGAAGGTGTAGACCTTGCTCATCGCCAGGCAATACGCCTCGACGTTGAGCTGTCCCGAGACAGTGAGGCTGGCGGGCTTGCCGAAGAAGTCGCCCGAGAAATCCACGTGCCCCTCGGGCGTGCGGCGTAGGTTGGCGAAATCGAGCGTGCTGACACGGAACATCTGCCCCGCCCCCTCGGCGTCGGCGGTGGTGATGATCGGCGTGTGGATCCAGAAGAAGCCATTCTCATCGAAGAACCGGTGCATCGCCATCGAGATGGCATGCCGCACGCGCGCCACCGCCCCGATCGTGTTCGTCCGCGGGCGCAGATGGGCGATTTCGCGGAGATACTCGAATGAATGCTGCTTGGCGCTGGCGGGGTAGGTGTCGGGGTCATCGACCCACCCCACGACCTGCACCTCGCTCGCCTGGATCTCATAGGCCTGCCCCTTGCCCTGCGAGGGGACGAGCGTGCCGGTGACGATCAGGGAGCAGCCCGTTGTGATGCGCAGAACCTCGTCCTGGTAATTCGGCAACGTGGTGGGGGCGACGACCTGGATCGCGTCGAAACACGAGCCATCATGCAGGTTGATGAACGAAAACCCCGCCTTCGAGTCGCGGCGCGTGCGCACCCAGCCTTTGACCGTCACGATCTCATTGACGGCGGGCTTGCCGGCGAGGGCGTGGGAAACCGAAACTGCGGGCGTCTTGTTTTGTGCCATGGACGGCGCGATCGTAGCACGAGGGGCCGTTGGTCGATTCAATCGGTCCCGCTGTGGAATTTGGCCATCTTTGTGCCTATTATCTTGCCTTGACCGCCGTCGAGATGCGCAAACGCGAGGAAGAAGCCCCGGAGCGATACCGGGAGGCGCTTTCCCGCGCGCTGCCGGACGTGAAGGTCGACGTCTCCTACACCGATGACCGACGCACGCTCCAGGTCGTCTGCACCGGAGCCCGCCGCCGCCGGCTCACCTGGGTGTTCGACGCCGCGGAGCTCGCCAGCGCCCGCAACCCGGAAAACTACTTCGTCTCCACCATGCGCATCTGCTGGGAGAGCTGAAGTACGTCGCATGGCGCTGGCGCGGGGCATCACATCAATCCAAGCTCCAGTAGCGCCGCCTCGCTCATGCGGCTCTTGTCCCATTTCGGCTCCCAGACCAGCCGCACACCCACGCGCGTCACGCCCGGGACCGCGGCGGCGGCCTGCTGCACCATCTGCGGGATCTGCTCCGCCACGGGGCAGTTGGGGGCGGTGAGGGTCATGTCGATCTCGACGATCTGCCCGTCGCCCTCGTCTGCGTCGCGCAGGTCGAGGCGGTAGATGAGGCCCAGGTCGTAAAGGTTCACCGGCAGCTCCGGGTCGTAAACCTGCTGGAGGGCCTCGATGATCTTCTCCTTGATCCGCCGCTGCTCGGGGGACAGGGCCTGATCCAGCGCCCGGTCGATGGGCGTCTCGTCGTTGAGCTTCTTCGCCGGGGCAGCCGAAGCGCTCTGGGCGCGCAGCTCCTCCAGCTTGCCGGCGGCGCCGGTGGAGGGGAGGACTTTGAGGCTCTTGCGTGCTTCTTCCATCGCATTCGCTCATCTCAGCCACGAATGACACGAATGGCCACGAATGCAAAGTCTCGATTCGTGTTCAGTCGTGTCATTCGTGGCCACCCTCCGCCATCGCCCGGGCGACGGTGCGGATGCGGTTGATCATCGCTTCAACCCCGCTTCGCCGCTGGACGCTGATGAGGTTCTGGAAGTTGAGCCGCTTCAGCAGGCCGTGGATGTCGTACTCGAGGATCGCCCTCGCCGACTGGCCGGAGAAGACGTGCTGGAGCACGCCGATGAGGCCGCGGACGATCTCGGCGTCGCTCTCGGCGAGGAAATCGACGGCGTCGGCGGTGTCGGGGCGCTTTCGCGCGGTCAGCCAGACCTGGCTCATGCAGCCTCTTACGTAGGTCGCGTCGTTCTTCTCCGAATCCGGCATCGGGGGGAGCTTGCGCGAGAGTTCCAGGACATAGTCGCGCGGGTCCTCGCCGGCCTCGGTCAGGAGGGCGAAGGTGTCGATGAGCTCCTGGGCCGCCTCGTTGGGGGAAGCGCCCTTCGGGTCGGGCCATTGCAACGCGTCATCCTCTCCGTCATGCCCGGCGACCGGAGTCGCCGGGCGTTCGGATGCGCGAGATGGTCGTGATTGCGACTCCTCCACGATCCGGTTCAGACCCTCCACCAGCGCATCGACTTCCCCGTTGGTGTTGTAGAACGCAAAGCTGGCCCGCGTCGTGCCGGGTATGCCGAACTCGTCCATCAGGGGCTGGGCGCAGTGATGGCCCGTCCGCACGGCGATCCCGAGCGCGTCCAGTTTCATGCCGATGTCCAGCGGGGCGATTGCCGGTGCCCGTACCGCGGGCGTCTCGCCCGAGGCTGGCGTACCGGTGCGGCCGGAAGATTCCTGATCGCTCTCGTGGGGCCGCGGGCGAGACGCCCGCGGTACGGGAGCTGCCCCGATCACGAAGCTGATTACCCCCGCCTTGCGCCCCGCCGTGCCGATGATCCGCAGGCCGGGAACCTCCGCCAGGCGCTCGGTCGCGTAGGCCAGCAGCTCCTCCTCGTACGGCACTAGGCGGTCCCAGCCGAGGGACTGGAGGTACTCGATGGCAGCGCCCAGGCCGATGGCGCCGGCGATGTCGGGCGTGCCGGCCTCGAACTTGTTGGGAATGGGCGCGTAGGTCGTCTTCTCCCACGTCACGCTCTCGATCATGTCCCCCCCGCCGTGGAACGGGGGCATCTGCTCGAGCACCTCCCGCCGCCCCCACAGCACGCCGATGCCCGTCGGGCCGAAGAGCTTGTGCCCGCTGAAGCAGTAGAAGTCGCAGCCGATCTTTTGGACGTCCGTCCGGAAATGCCCGACATGTTGGGCGCCGTCGATCAGCACGAGCGCCCGCCCGCCAGTGGCCTGCTTCGCGGCGGCGGTGATGCGGGTGACGTCGTGCACCGTCCCGAGCGCATTGCTCACATGCTGAATCGCGACGAAGCGCGTCTTCGAAGTGATGTACTCGCCCAGCAGGTCGTAGCGCAGCTCTCCCTGCTCGTCGATCGGCAGCCAGCGCAGCTTCGCCCCCGTCGCCTCGCAGGCGAGCTGCCAGGGGACGATGTTGCTGTGATGCTCCAGGGCGCTCAGCAGCACCTCGTCGCCCGGCTTGAGGAACACCCGCCCCCACGACATCGCGACGAGGTTGATCCCCTCCGTCACCCCGCGCACGAAAATGCACTCCGCCACCTCAGGCGCGTTCAGGAACTCCGCCACGACCTCGCGCGCCCGGTCAAACTCCGCCGTCGCCTGCTGGCTGAGCGTGTAGACGCCGCGATGGATATTCGCGTTACCCGCCTCGTAGTAGCGGACGATCGCGTCGATCACCGCCCGCGGCTTCTGCGTCGTGGCGGCGTTGTCGAGGTAGACCAGCGGCCGGCCGTTCATCTCCGTGGAGAGGATCGGGAAGTCGCGGCGGACGGCCGTGACGTCGAACGAACCGGCCGCCGCCCGCCCCAAGCGCTGAAGGTTGTCGGACCGATCGTGCACACCCAATGATAGCGTCGCAGTTACTGCAATAGCGTCGCGGTTACTGCCGCCCGCGACCGTAGTTCGGGTGCCGCCGTCCGTGTTTGACCGATAGAATCTTCAAGCCATCCTTAGCAACGCGGTAATCGATTCCGAACGGGAATCGCCGCATGTGATATCTGCGGATCTGATCCTCCTCGTCCACGACCGCCCAGCGCTCCGGCGCCTCGGCGATGATGGCGACCGCTGCGTCAAAGAGCTTGAGGAAGTCGGAACCAAGTCCCTGCTCGCGGGACTCATAGACTAGTGCGGTCTCGACGAGTTCCGCCTCGACGTCATCGTGATAGGTCACCTGCATCCCGTAGCCTGTCTCACGCGACGCATCATCTCGTCATGAGGTACGCCCCTTACCGCGCCGCTCTCAAGCTCCCGCGAGCGTCGCTTGGCGATGGCCAGCGACTCCTCTTCCGTCAGGGCGGGCAGCTCCTCATGAAGGCTCTCCCACAGCCGGCGAACCAGCTTCATTCGTTCAGTTGGTGGAAGGGAGACCGCAGCCGCGGTCAGCTGTTCGGTGGACATGGAAGTAGTATACGCTGCTGGACCGAGCGCGCACTGGAGCGAATTGGACCTCGTCGCGGGCGCCTCCCGGCCGTGCCTCACGCCGCAAGGCGCGGGGCGTTCGGGACGATCGCGCCGCCGACGCCGC
>JBGTBZ010000334.1:0-14116 GCA_041749155.1 Phycisphaerae bacterium | reverse complement strand
AGCTGTTTGCGCGCATCAGGCGGGGGCTGGGCTTGGAGCACCTGCTGGTCGCCGGCCCGGTAGAGGGGCGCGTGAAGCGCGCCGCCGTCTGCGCCGGAAGCTGTGGCGACTTGCTTGACCTGGCGGCGGCCCGCGGGGCAGAGCTTTATCTCACCGGCGAGTTGAAGCACCACGACGCCCTGCGGGCGAGCCGGCTGGGGATGACCGTGGTGTGCGTCCTGCACAGCAACAGCGAGCGGGCGGCGCTGGGGCGGGTGAAGCAGAGACTGGGCGATCTTCTGCCGGGGTTGGACGTACTGCTGAGTGATACGGATCGGGATCCATTCCGCATCCTTTAGCCTCTGGCGTGCGATATGCTTGTGGTGCCGGCTAAAAGCCGGAGGACACTAGAAGGAGCCGATTTGGCGGAACTGAAGCGTACTGAGCTGACGGTGAACCAGGAGCGGGCGGTGCTGGTGGGGGTGATTCTCCCGGACAGCACCGCCGACCCGCGCGACCCGCTGGGGGAGCTTTCGAGCCTCGTCAAGACGGCAGGCGCGACGGAGGCGGCGCGGATCATTCAGAAGCGGCGGAGCGTGAACGCGGGCACTTATGTCGGCAGCGGCAAGGCGATCGAGATCGCCAACGCCTGCCGCGGGCACGACGCGGACATGGTCGTCTTCGACAACGACCTTTCGCCCGGGCAGATCGGGGGTCTCGAGAAGATCATCAACGAGCACCTGGAAAGCCCGCGCGGCCGCGGCGTGAAGGTGCTGGATCGCAGCGAACTGATCCTCGACATATTCGCGACGCGTGCCCAGACGCACGAGGCCAAGCTCCAGGTCGAGCTGGCGCAGATGGAATACACCTACCCGCGCCTGACCCGCATGTGGGGGCACCTGGAGCGCATCGCCGTCGGCGGGACGATCGGCGTCGGCACGCGCGGGCCCGGCGAGACGCAGCTCGAGATCGACCGCCGGCTGGTGCGAAAGCGCATCAGCGACCTGAAGAGCGACATTGTCAAGGTGCAGGAGCGCAAGCGCCGCGAGGTCGCCAAGCGCGTCAGCCAGCACTTCACTGCCTGCCTTGTCGGCTACACCAACGCCGGCAAGAGCACGCTCTTCAACACCCTGACGGCGGCGGGCACGTTTGCCGATGAGCGGCTGTTCGCGACGCTGGACACCAAGACGCGCGCCTTGAAGCTGGAGCGCGGCGTGGAAGTGCTGCTTTCCGACACCGTCGGCTTCGTGCGCGACCTGCCGCACAACCTCGTCGCCAGCTTCAAGGCGACGCTGGAGGAGGCGGTGCACGCCGATGTGCTCCTGCACGTGCTGGACGTCGGCCACCCCCGCGCCCAGCAGCAGTACGACAGCGTCCACGAAGTGCTCGGCGAGATTGGCGTCACCGGCAAGCCGGAGATCCTCCTGCTGAACAAGACCGACACCCCCGAGGGGGAGTCCGCGGCCGACGTCTGGCTGGCCCTGCACCCGGATTCGATTGCCATCAGCGCCAGGACCGGCCGCGGGCTGGAGCGGCTCATCGAGCGCATGCACCAGTTTGTCCTGGGGACGCAGAGTGAGGTGACATTGCGGGCACCCGTGACGGACGGCGGGCTGCTGGCCTTCTTGGAGCGGGCGACGCGCATCCAGGAGCGTACCTACGACAATGGGGTGGTGAAGATCCGCACCATCGTCGGCCGGCGGATGCTGGAAGACCTGCGGCGGAACGAGGCGGTCCAGATCGAGGCGGTGGAGGTGCTGGGGGCGGGCATTGCAATCTGACGAGGCCAGGAAGCTGGTGGTTGGCAGCCAGAAAGTTGTCTTGGCGACGGAAGTACCCTCGGACGATGACCTATGCCGCCGCCGCAAATTTGAGCACACTCGCGATTCTGATGGTGGTGGGTCGTGGTAGTCGGATTGCTTCGAGTACGGCCAGATGATGCGTCGTAGCCAACTCCGGTAGCTGGCGACGCTGCGCCTTCCGCTGCTCAGGCGGCGCAATAGTCGATCAATCGCGCCACTTCGCTCCGAATCTCGCTCCGCGGCACGACGAAGTCGACAAATCCCTTATCTTGCAGGAATTCCGCACGCTGGAAACCCTCGGGCAGCTTCTGCTTCGTCGTCTGCTCGATCACCCGCGGGCCGGCGAAGCCGATCAGTGCCCCCGGCTCCGCCAGAATGAAGTCCCCCAGCATCGCGAAGCTCGCGGTCACACCGCCGGTGGTGGGGTCGGTTAGCAGGGAGATGAAGAGTCCCCCAGCGTCGTCGTAGCGGGCAAGGGCGGCTGAAGTCTTGGCCATCTGCATCAGCGAGAGGGTCGATTCCTGCATCCGCGCCCCACCTGAGCAGGAGACGACCAGCAGGGGCGCCTTCTCATCGGTCGCCCGCTCGATGGCCCGCGTCAGCTTCTCCCCCACGACGCTGCCCATGCTGCCCATCATGAACGTCGGGTCCATCGCGGCGAGGATGAGCTGGCGGCCCTTGATGAACGCCCGGCCACTGACGAGGGCATCCTTGTTGCCGCTCTTGAGCTGCTCGGCGACAACACGATCGCGGTAGCTCTTGCGATCCTCGAAGCCGAGGGGGTCGGTCGCCTCGAGGTCGGCGTCGAACTCCTCGAAGGTCGCCTCATCCGCAATCTGGGCCACCCGCTGCCGGGCGGAGACACGGAAATGGTGTTTGCACTCGGGGCACACCGAGAGATTCAGATCAAGCTGCTTACGGTAAAGCATCTGTGAGCAGCTCGGGCAAGCCAGCCAAAGCCCCTCGGGGATGCGACCGCGCTTCTGAGTCGATGTCGCCGACTGGAAATCGGACATGGCCCGATTATACAGCTCGAATGGTCAGGAGCGCAACGCAGCAGGGCGACCGTCTAAACCGCCGTCCCGAGCTCAATCGATCGCCCCGCGGATGGCCGTGATCGCCGCCGCCCGGTCGGGGGCATCAAAGATTGCGCTGGCCGCGACGAACCAGTCACAGCCCACCGCCCGGCACCGCCGAGCCGAGTCGGCATCGATCCCACCGTCCATCTCCAGACGCTGATCCGGCCGCATTCGCCGCTTGATCGCCTCCGCCTTCGGCAGCACCTCCTTCATGAATACCTGTCCGCTGAAGCCGGGCACCACGCTCATCACCAACACCACCTTCACCCGGTCAAGGATAGGGAAAACCGCCTCCGCCGGCGTCGCGGGGTTCAGGGCCACGCCAACAACCGCCCCCGTGGCCGCGCACGCGTCGCAGATGCCCTCCAGCGTCCGTCCCCGGTCTCCCGCCAGCTCGGCGTGAAACGTAATTCCGTCCGCCCCCGCCTCCACCAGCTTCGGGGCGTATTTCTCCGGGTCCGTCACCATCAGGTGCGCGTCCAGGTAGCAATCCGTCACCCGCCGCGCCGCCTTCGTGACCGCGGGGCCGAAGCTGATGTTCGGGACAAAATGCCCGTCCATCACGTCCAGGTGCAGGAAATCCCCCCCGCCGCGGTCCACCTCCGCGATCTCCGCCCCCAGCCGCACGAAGTCCGCCGACAGGATCGACGGCAGGATCATCGCACGGTCATGGTTGAACGGGTCGGAGAGCATGAGCTAATCCAGCAGATCAAGCGTCTCAAACCGCCCCTTCTCAAGGAATTCCAGGCTCGCCCCCCCGCCGGTGGAAACGTGGCTGACCTGCTCCGCTAGCCCCATCTGCTCGATCGCCGCGGCGCTGTCACCCCCGCCAATGACAGTGATGGCATGATTCTCGCGCGTTGCGACGACACATTCCCTGGCCACGGCTTGAGTTCCCGCCGCGAACGGCTCGTTCTCGAAGACGCCCATCGGACCGTTCCATACGATGGTCTTGGCGCCTCGGATTTTCGCCGCGTAAAGCCGCTGCGTTTCGGGGCCGATATCGAAGCCCGCCTTACCGTCCGGAATGTCCCCCTTCACCACGGTTGTCGCCGCTGAGTCAATCGAATCAGCGACGACAGTATCCAGCGGCAGCTTCAGTTTATCGCCGGCTTTGGCCAGAAGCTCCTTGGCAAGCCCAACCCTGTCCTTCTCGACCAGCGAGTTGCCTACGCCCCTCCCCTGCGCCAGGAAAAAGGTGTATGCCATCGCCCCACCGATCAGCAGCGTGTCCGCCTTGTCCAGCAACGATTCGATCACGCTAATCTTGTCGCTCACCTTCGCCCCGCCCAGGATCGCAACGAATGGTCGCTGGGGATGGCTGACGGCCTCGCCGAGAAATCGCAGTTCCTTGCCGATCAGGAAGCCGACCGCCGTCGGCTTGTCCAGCCGCTTCATGATTTTCGGCACCCCGTAGGTGCTGGCATGCTCCCGGTGGGCTGTGCCGAAGGCATCGTTGATGTAAATATCGCCCAGCTCCGCCAGCTGCCCGGCAAAGTCCTCGTCGTTCTTCTCCTCTTGCTTGTGGAACCGCAGGTTTTCAAGAAGCAGCACGTCCCCGTCCCTGAGCTCTTCTGCCAGCCGCCGGACTTCCGCGCCAACGCAATCGGACGCAAAGTGAACATCCGGCACGCGCGAAAGCGTGCTCTCCCCGTGATCGTTCACCTGCTTCTCCGCTCCAAGGCCATCCGCCGGGTCCGCACGACAGACCGCCAGCAGTTTGCGCAGGTGTCCCGCCACCGGCTTCAGGCTGAACTCCGGCGCCGGACCGCCCTTGGGACGCCCCAGGTGGCTCATAAGGATCAGCCGACCCCCGCGCTCCACCACGCTCTTGATCGTCGGCATCGCCTGCGTAATCCGGCGGTCATCCGTGATCCGCCCCCCCTCCAGCGGCACGTTGAAATCAACCCGCATCAGCACCCGCTTGCCCTTCACGTCAATGTCTGCCACTGTTTTCTTTGGCATTCGTCAGGTTCTCCGAAAGCGCGATGCTAGAGGAGGCCCGCCCCCAGTCAAGAATCGCTCGCCGACGACCGGGCTGCAGCGTTGCATCGCAGTGACGCCGCCCGCATAGTGCGGTCGTGGCCACCGAGCCTTCCACTGCCCCTGCAAGTCAAACCCCTGTCCCCTTCGGATTTCGGGGTCCTCACCTCGCATGGCTTCTCGGCATTTGGATGGTGCTGCTCCTGCTGTGCATCGCGCTGACCTACCGGGTCACCGTCACCGGCCCCGCCGGGATGTCCCTTGGACGCTCCACCTTTTTTGTGCTCAACGCCGCCAGCCTCACCGGCTTTGACATGAGCTGGACCTCGCCGACCGTGATGACGGCTCCGCACGCCGTCATCTGTATTCTGGTCGTGCTGCTGAGCGCAGTGCTCTCTAGCGCGATTGCCACGCGGGCCTTTATTGCCGTGAGCGGCTGGGATTGGCCTTGGCGCAGACTCTGGATTGCCACCCTCGCCTTCATTGCCGCCTTGTGGGCGCTCTCGTGTGCCACGGAGCTTCTGGCCGGCTGCCCCCCTGCCAGTGCTGCTTGGAACGCCTGCATGGTTACGACCGGCACCGGCCTCCTTGCCGGCGATTCTCGACCTGCCGATCCACTCCTCTGGCTCGTTCGATTCCCTGTCGCCGCCTTGGCGGCTCTGGGGCCGTTCATCCTCCTTGACACGCTCCGCCGACGGTCATCGATGACCCGGGTGTCGAAGCTCACTTGGTTGGCGGTGCCTGCGAGCTTTCTGTTCGCCATTGCCCTCGTGGCGGGGGTTGAGCGGCTGTCCACCGACGATCTGGTGCCCGCGGTTATTACCGCCGTGGACGCCCGCGGGGCGGGATTCACCGATACAAGCCGCCAAGTCAACGCCCCGACCCGTTGGGTGCTAATCCCCGTCCTGCTGCTCGGCGGGCCCTCGGGAGGCGTTGGGGGAGGCCTGAAGGCCATCACTGCCGCCGTGCTGGTCATCGGGCTGGCCCAGCTCCTCCGCAATGGCCGCGGCGGGGCCGGGCGAACCTTCGCGATCGCCGCCGTGTGGCTCGCGGCCCTGGTCCTGCTGTTTGGAGCGACGCTGGTGCTTCTCCTGGTGACTGGGCCCCAGTTGCGCCCCGACCGCGCCGCCCTGATGGCAGCCGCGGCCTGTGGGAACGCGGGCATCAGCATCGATCCGGTAAGCTCCGCAGGCGCAGACGCTTACGTCCTCGCCGGAGCGATGATGCTCGGCCGGATACTGCCTTGGATCGTACTCTGGTGGTCCGCGACGCGCGGCGACGAGGATGGCGTCGCCGTCGGATGAGTTTCAGGCGCTTGAGGACATCTTCAGCGTCGGCATGGCCACGGTCTCCTCGATCTCCGTGATCTTGGCGACACGGCGGACGTGCCGTCCCTCAGCGAAGGGGGTTGTCAAAAAGATCTCCACGATCTTTGCCAGTGCCTTCTCACTGACCAAGTCCGTGCCCACGCAGAGCACGTTGCAGTGGTTGTGCTCCCGGGCGATGCGGGCCGTCAATTCGTCATGGGCCGTCGCAGCCCGGATCCCGCGGATCTTGTTGGCGACGATGCCCATCCCAATCCCACTGCCGTCGAGCAGGACGGCAGCCT
Organism: Phycisphaerae bacterium; assembly: GCA_041749155.1. GTDB lineage: Bacteria > Planctomycetota > Phycisphaerae > Tepidisphaerales > Tepidisphaeraceae > JAEZED01. The sequence continues at coordinate 7,664 of JBGTBZ010000334.1, read as the reverse complement.
CCGCCTCGCCGCAGGCCACCATCCGAGCCGCCGGGGCGGCATAGTCCGGGTAGTCACAATTGCCCGTTCCGTCACACCCGAGGTCGACCACCTCGCACTCAAAGCGCGACAACTCCTTCAGTAAGCGGGTCTTAGCTTCGTATCCCCTATGGTCGCTGGCGATCACGAGCCGGGTGCCCGTCCGGCCCCCCGCTTTCGTCCCAACCGCCTTGTGGTATTGGGCGACCTGCGACGTTGGGCGGGCGCTTTCCTTGCGCGATGAGGATTGCGACATGGCAGGCCTTTCCCTGACAACCCGAGGAAATCGCTTCGCCCGACACCGAAGCAGCCCCGATGGCGGGAACAATACCATAAACCCGCCCGCCGCCCCATCCGATTTCCTGGGCCCACGGGCGGGTTTTTCCGCAAGTGCTCGGCCTGAAAAGGCCTTACGCCCGTTCCCGCCCTTTCAGAACGGTCTCTCCGAGCCGCCGACGCAGCATCTGCTCGATCTGGCCCGCAAGTTCCCGGTAATGCGCTGCGTCCGAGCCGATTGGATCGTCCACATCCCCCTCAGGGTCGAGCGTGCGCGTCCGGGCGGCGGCGGAGGGCACCATCTCCAGCACGGCCTGCGTATGGGCCCCACCCATGGTGATAATGACGTCTGCCCGGTTGATCAGTTCCACCGTGATGGGCTGGCTCCGGTGACTGCCGAGCTCCGCACCCATCGACTCCACCGCCACCGCGGCCTGGGGGGTCGCCCGCATCCCGGGCATGGCGAACGTTCCGGCACTGAGAACCTCATATCCACGATCCGACAACTGTGCCTGCGAGACCCCTGCATGCTCCGCGATCAGCTTGCGGGCCAGGGCGGCCGCCATAGGGCTCCGGCAAGTGTTTCCAGAGCATACGAACAGCACCGTCGTCCGCAGCATCCGCTCGATGATTCGCCGGTCGTAAATGCCCTCCCGCACCACTTCCCAGGCATCCCCACGGACCCGCACCACCGTGCTGGGCTTGCTGAAGCGGGTAGGACCCGCGTCGAAGGCCATCGAGACCTGCTCCGGCATGCCATCAGCTCCGGGGGGCTTGCCCGAGTCCTTTGAGGCGAGTCCGGCGCGCGTCACAACAACTGGCTGGCCCGCCGCCTCCAGGACCGCCACGGCCAGCGGCTCATCCGGGCAGCGGAGCACGATCTGCCCCTCGGCGTTGAAGATTAGTCCGGCGTCGATCTCGAGGCGGCGGGCGACGTTCTGGCGCTCCGGCTCGGAGACGTCGAACATCAGCGCCACCGGCCCTGGCCACAGCTTGTCCATCAGTCGCCGAGCCGCAGGCGAACGCGGGCCGACATAAGCCTCTGCCCCCTGCGAACTGGGCAGGTGTGGCGTCAGCGGCGCGGCGGTCCCGACCCGAAGCTCCGCGAGCCGCCTGGCGGCGGCGGCGATGTTGGGCTTGGCGGCGATACCGTAAACCGTTTCGGTCGGAATGATGACGAGTTCCCCGGCTCCAAGCGCCTCGGCGGCGCGGCGGACCTCCGCCTCGAGATCGAGGGAGTAGTCCTGAACATCAACCACGCGCACGGGCATCTGGGCGCGATTATTCGGGCGTCGGGGATGATCCGCAAGTGCCAAGCGCATGATCTGCGCATTGAACCGCTTCCCGCGGAGGCCTACCTTTGCTTGCCTCGAGTGTCTTGAACCTCATGAAAGCGACGATCGGAGGGGCGATGACGCGGTCCCCAGCCCTGCTTTGTATCGCCAGCCTGCTGCTGGCAACCGCCTGCTCTGGCGAGGCTTCGGGCGGTGCGCCGCCGCAGGATCCCCAGCCCGCCGCGACGCAAGCCACCGGCACGGCGGCCCTGACCGCCGAGTCAAGCGTGGACGAGCTTCTGGACGCACTGGACGCCGCGGGCCGCGACCTGAAGTCGTTTCAGGCGACGGTGCTTCTTACAGACATCTCGCAGATCACCGGCGATGCCACTTCCCGCCCGGGCGAAGTGCTGCTGGCCCGCGACGGCGACGACGTGAAGTTCCGGGCAAAGTTTCGCGGCGTGATCGTCGAGACGCCCGACGGCCGCCCAGGCCTGCGCGAAGAGCGGGTCGAATACGTCCTGCGCGACGGAGAGCTGATCGATCGCAAGTACAGCACCCGGGTCGAGACGCGCCGCAAGCTACCGCCGGAGGAAGGCAAGCGCGACCTTCTGAAGCTGGGCGAAGGGCCCTTTCCACTTCCGATCGGCCAGAAGCGGGATGACGTCTACGCCCAGTTCGAGGTCGCGGAGACCAAGCCGGCCGCGGACGACATGCCCGAGATGGCGGCCGCCGAAGGCACCCGGCGCTTGCGCCTGACGCCCAAGGCAGGCACGCCGCTCGCGGACGATTTCCAGTGGCTGGAGATCGACGTGGGCCTGTCTGACGGCATGCCGACGAAGGTGATCACGCTCAACCGTGCCGGTACCGAAACCCGCGTGACCGAGCTGCGCAATCCGGTCAGGGATGGCCCGATCCCGGCCGACGCTTTCGAGCTCGAGCCGATCGACCGGAGCCAGTGGAACGTGATCGTCGAGGATCTCAGCCAGCCGCGCAGCACCGGCGCGCAATAGCCGGCGCACGCGGCCTTCCCGCGTTATCGTTCTCGAGATCGCATCAACGCCAGAAGGCACCCGGCGATAACCGCCAGGCAGAGCCCCTTCCACACCAGCAGCCACCACGGTCGCCACCAGGCGCCTGTCTGCGTTTCAACGACGTCGCTTGCGCCGAAGGCCAGGAGCGTTGCGCCCAGCACAGCCAGCACCACGCTTGGCCTGCTGCGGAGCGACACGATCAGAAGGCTGATGCCCATCGCGGTCCATACGACCGCCTCGGCAATATTGAACCAGAACGTCGCCGCCGGCATCGTTCACTCCTGCGCGGTCGGGGGCGTCTTGCCGTCCGCGAGCCACAGGAACGCGAGCATCAGCCGTGGTCGCGGCGGGACGAGCCCCGTGACCAGGCTCCTGAAGACCGGTCGCCCGAGGAACAGACCCGCGAGCCATCCGGCGGCGGCGGTGCCGAGGATCAGCAGCGAGGACGTCCGTGCCAGCGTCATCACGCTTTCGTAGTAGTCGTGATTCAGGCTGAGGACCATCCAGCAAATGCCCCCGGCCAGGCCTATGACGAGCATCGGAGGAACGAATCGCCGCCAGCCTCGTACATGCCACATGGCCGCCGCCTGGATCATTCCCCCGAGCAGTCCGACGACGGACACGATGCTGATGAGCGCGACGCGGACCTGCCACGGCGCCTGCTCGGCACGTCCAAAAGCGCTGCTGGCCGCCGAATCGTCGATTGGGACGGCAACCATCTCGAAGCGAACGATCATCGTCGTGTCGGCCGTCTCTCCCGTGTCGAGGTAGACCCACTGCCAGGTGCCGTCGTCACCGATACGCTGGTCGATGGCCCGGCGTGTCGCCGGGTCGATATAGGCATGGGTGACGTCGAGGAACATGTACCCGAACTGCATGCCGATCAGCGTTCCCGCGATGGCAGCGCCAATCAGAAGCAGCACGCCGATCCAGATCGCCAGCCCAACGGTCGCCAGCCGCGCCAGCCAAGGGCGCAGGGCCGTGGAGCCATGCCCCGCCGGGTGCCACTTGCCGCACTCCGGGCAGCGGACGACCGGGAAATCGAGCCGTTCGTCGTAAGTGACGCGCTGGCTGTGGAGGTTGTAGCCGCAGGTGCAGAACTGGTCCGCCTGAATCAGCAGGTGCCGCTCCAGCGGCGGGCGTGCTTCGGCGGTTTCAAGCTCATCGGGCGGCGCGACGGCGCTCATGCCCTGAACATACCGGATCGGCGGAACGGTTACACCCGCCTTCGGGAGCGCGAGCGGCTGGCTCGCGCCATCAGTTACGGGGTTCCCAGAGAACCTGCACGTACTGCCGCGCCCCGGGCGGAATCAGCAGGCGCCCCAGCCACAGCGCCGGCCTGCGCCCGCCGGCGACCGTTATGAACCAGCCGCACGCCGTCACGCCTGAGGTCGCTGCGAACGTGAAGATCGCCATCTCGCGATACACCGTCGGGTAACCCTGGGTGGTCGCGATGGAGAGCATCCATGCCGCACCGAGCACGATGACCATCGGCACTAATCGCGCCACTGGGTGCAAATGCCACATCGAGACCGCCTGCACCAGCCCCGCAAACATTCCCAATCCCAGCGGGAACAGCAGGAACAGGTAGCGCCCCCAACCCTCTTCCTGTCGGTAGTAGTAGGCGTTGACGTTGAACACCTGCTCGTGGGCATACAGGTTAAACCCCAGTTGCACGAGGACGATGAGACCGGCGGCGAGCAGCAGCAGGATCATCCACGCAACCAGAAGCACCCTGGCCAGGCGCGTCATCCAGACGGAGGCCGCCGTCGCCCCGTGCCCCGCGGGGTGCCACTTCCCGCACTCGGGGCATCGCACCAGCGGCAGATCCAGCCGCTCATCACGGACCACCTCCTGCCTGAACAGGTTGTACCCGCAGGAGCAGAAGGCATCGCACTCCAGGCGGCCCAGCGCCGCGCTGCCCGTGTCCTGAGCCGGTGGGGTCGCGCCGCTCATGACGTACTCTCCCCGGCCCCCGCCGCGCCAAGCTTCGCCGCCAGCTCGCGCTTCAGGACCTTGCCCGTCGGGGAGCGCGGCAGGTCTTCCACCAGGTGCACATCCCGCGGGATCTTGAACTGGGGCAGGCCCGCCTCGCGGCAATGCGCTTTCACCGCGTCCGCCGCAATCGTCTGCCCTTCCGCCGCGATCACGAAAGCCACCGGCACTTCGCCGCGCATGTCATCCGGACGCCCGATCACCGCCGCCTCCACCACGCCGGGCATGCGGGCGATCGTCTCCTCGATCTCCCGCGGATAGACGTTCTCCCCGCTGACGATCAGCATGTCCTTCTTGCGCCCGGTGATGAAGAGGAAGCCGTCCTCGTCCACCTTTCCGAGGTCGCCCGTGCGGAAGAACCCGTCCGCCCCCTTCGCGGCGGCGGTCTCGGCGGGCAGGTTGTGATAGCCGCGGAAGACCATCGGCCCGCGCAGCCAGATCTCCCCGATCTCCCCCGCCGCCAGCGCCTTGCCGTCGTCGTCGGTAATGCGGACCTCGCAGCCGGGGATGGGCCGGCCGACGCTCCCCTCGCGGTGCGCCTCCGGGTGATTCACGAACGCCGGCCCGCACGTCTCCGTCAGGCCGTAGCCCTCCATCAGGATGCAGTTGAACTTCTCGAGGAACGTCTCGCGAATCCGCCCCGGCAGCGGCTCTCCGCCGGAAAGGGGCATGAACAGTCCCTTGAAATCCGCCGGCGTGGCATCCTTCACGCGCGCCAGGGCGTTGTACATGCTCGGCACCGCCGCCATGACCGACACGCCGTGGTCGCGGATCGCCTTCATCGTGCCCGCGGGGCTGAAGCGGGCGGTGTACACCGTCTTCGCGCCGAGCGTCACCGGCGCGATCAGCGTCGCCAGCATGCCCGTCGAGTGAAACAGCGGCACGACGCCGAGGAACACATGATCACGCCCCGCCTTTCCCGTGCCCTTCTGGATGCGATCGAGCCCGACATGCGCGATGCACGCATCAGCGTCGCGCTGGAGGTTGCCGTGCGTCAGCTCCACCCCCTTGGGCAGCCCGCTCGTGCCGCTGGTGTAAAGGATCGCCGCCAGCTCGTCCGGCCCGTGCCGCGGCGAGGGCAGCGGCAGGAGCTGGCGGAGCATCATGCCCAGCGTGGGCCTCAGCGTCAGCAGGTCCAGGATCTGCACGCCGCTGCTCTTGACGGCGGCGCCGGCGTCCACCTTGTCGAGGATGAGCTGCACCGTCACGACCAGGTCCACGCCGCTGTCGGCGAGCACGTGGTTCGTCTCGCGCTCCCCCAGCAGGAAGTTGAGCGGCACCGCCACCTTGCCGGCATAGAGCGTGGCATAAAACGCCGTGACGAACGCCGCCCCCGAGGGCAGCAGGATGCCGACGCACTCGCGCTTCGTCCTGCCGCGCAGCACCTTCGCGAGGCGCCTGGCCTTCTGGTCGAGCTGTCCCCAGGTGGTCTCGCCGCGGTCATCGACAATGGCGACGACATCCGGCCGCTCGCGGGCGTTGCGTTGCAGGGCATCCAGGAGCATGGCATCAGGATAACGGCTATCAGGCCACGAATGCCACGAATGAGCGCGAATGATCCGAATGTCAGAGAACGAAGCGGTGCCAGTCCAGTCGCGCGGGATCGCCGAAGTTCAGGAGCACGCCGACCCGATAGCCCGTGGCCTTCAGATAGTTGATCACCTGAGCCTCATCCCGGTTCAGCAGTTGTCGCTGGGCCTTGATCTCGGCAATGACGCTGCCGTAGCAGACCAGGTCCACGCAGTACTGCTTCGTCAGACGTCGGCCCCGGTAGGAGATGATCAGCGGCTTCTGCGACTCGAAAGGAATCTCCCGTTCGGTGAGCTCGATCTCCATCGCCTCCTGGTAGACCGCTTCCAGGAAACCCGCGCCAAGCTCGCTATGCACCGCCATGGCAGCGCCGACGATGGCGTACACCTCATCCTTCAGCAGCAGCTCAGACATCCATCATCTCACTTCTGATTCGTGCGTCTTCGTGCCATTCGTGGCTTTGAACTGTCTCACGCCGCCTCGGCCGCGTCCTGCTCGCGCGGGCCTTCGAGCTGGCGGGGCTCGCGCGGCGGCTCGGGGTTGCAGGGCATCCAGGAGCATGGCCCGAAGGATAGCGGAAGGCGCGAATGGCGGCGAGATGCGCGACCTACGCCGCCTCGGGAAGCGCCTTGACCTCGATGATCGGCTCGGGGACTGTCCCGTCGGGCAGGGCTCTCGCGACCTCGTACTTCCCCGCCGGCAGCAGAAGACTCGAATCGCCGTTCACGCGCTCCAGGAACCGGTCGCGGGCGAGCTTGAGTTGGTGCGGACCCCATAGCAAATGGCAACGATTCACATCGCTATAGCAAGCGTCTCAAGTGCTATGGCAACGCTTCCCGCAGCAGGGAGCGCAACAGCCTGGTAGATCTCGGCGCCCGGCGGCGGCGCTTCGGGAAGCGGTGACACCGCTGGGCATGGCCGGCCTGCGCGGTGGCGGACGATTAAGAACGATGTCCCGATGTCTGACTGTCCCTTTTTCTCCGCCCCCTTTTCTCCCCTAAGATCACGCGATGTCGAACACCACGGCAGATCTGGCCGCGTTCCGTGTCGCGTTGCGCGACGGGGTGAATGCGGCGCTGCGATACCTGAACAGCCGCACCCCGCACCGGTTTACCGGCGTGTATCGCTACGACGGCGAGATGCTGCGCAACATGGCGTTGTTTGACCGGTCCGAGCCGGACCGGCACCACGGTGGCGACATTCCGATGGCGGATGCGTACTGCGCGAACGTGGGTCGTAACCGTCTCCCCTGGCGTCGGCAAACTCCAGCGGTTCGCGTCCGCTTCGACTACCTGCCGGGAAGCCCGGTGGTGTGCTACAGCGGCGTGCTGATCTCAAGTCCCGGGGGCGAGCCGTACGGAACGCTGTGCCACTACGACATACGGCCGTGCGAGCCGCGCGTGAGCGACATCCCGCTGCTCCAGGCGGCGGCGCCATTCATTTATGATGCGTTGGAGCCCCAGCAGCAGCCCGCCTGAGTATGCGGACGCCGCCGCCGCCCGGCGTGGGCGGCGCGCATCGAGCTGTTCGTGGTCCT
>JBGTBZ010000333.1:0-2643 GCA_041749155.1 Phycisphaerae bacterium | reverse complement strand
GCGCGGTCGAAATTCGGCAGAATCCGGCTCACGTGCCGATCTGCCTGCTGTCGGGCGCGCTGTTACGGCGGAGCGTGGCCCCGGGGCAGGTCATCAGTTTCGACGACGTGGAGTTGCCCGAGAGCCGGGCCCTGGCCATTTACCGCGAGCTGCTCGCCGAGGCGTTGGCGCTGCCGGGGTTGGCCCCATCGGCGCTGGAAAGTGCCGCAAAATCGCTGATCGACGAGGCCGGAGCCGCCGCCCCCCCGGCCCGCAAGAAGCCTACCCGCCCGCGGCGTTGATGGACGAGGACGCTCCGCCGCTTCAGAGCACGGCAATGCCGAGCGTCGGCGGAACCCAGGCGACGCTGCCGGTATTATCCTGCTCCATGCCCGATCGCCTGCCTCTTCCTGTGGACCGCGCCGCGGCGCTGGAGCTCTATTTCGCCGAGCACCGGTCCAAGTTGCTGGACATCGCGGCCTTCCTAGACCGCCTGGACCGCGCCGCGGGCGGTGCGCAAGAGGATTTTCGGCTCGTCGCCTTCCGCCAGGCGCTGGACATCCTGCGCGATGGCCGGACGCAGCGAGCACGGCGTGTCCTGGAGATGCTCAGCGATCCGACGAGCGAGCCGATCGACTTTGCGGGGACGAAGGGGGCGACGGGGGCGTGGGCGGGAATCCAAGGAATGAGGAATGCGGAATGATGAATGAGGAATGACCCAGAAGCGTCGCCCCCACTCCGCATCAGGATTCATTCAGCATTCCCCATTCGGTTCCACGCCACCGTGAAATACATCGACCCGCACATCCACATGGTCTCGCGCACGACCGACGACTACGCCCGCATGGCGCTCGCTGGATGCGTGGCGGTGACGGAGCCGGCGTTCTGGGCGGGGTTCGACCGGTCTTCGCCGCAGGGGTTTTTCGACTATTTTCGGCAGCTCACGGAGTATGAGCCGAAGCGGGCGGCGGCGCACGGCATCGAGCATTATTGCTGGCTGTGCATCAATCCGAAGGAGGGGGATGACCCGGTCTTTGCACGGGAGGTGATCGCGCTGATCCCCGAGTTCCTCGATCGGCCCAACGTGCTGGGCATCGGCGAGATCGGGCTGAACAAGAATACGCGCAACGAGCTGGTGATCCTGGAGGAGCAGATCGCCCTCGCGGCAAAGCACGACCAGCTCATCCTCGTCCATACGCCGCACCTGGAGGACAAGCTCAAGGGCACGCGCCTGATCATCGACGCGATCCGGCGAAACTCGAGCATCGACCCGGGGCGGGTGCTGATCGACCACGTCGAGGAGCACACCGTCGAAATCGTGCTGGACGCCGGCTTCTGGGCGGGGATGACCCTCTACCCCGACACCAAGTGCACCCCCCAGCGCGCGGCGGACATCATTGAGATGTACGGCAGCGAGCGCCTGTGGATCAACTCCGCCGGCGACTGGGGCCACAGCGACCCGCTGGCGGTGCCCAGGGCGATCCTGGAGATGCGCCGCCGCGGGCACGCGCAGGAGACGGTGGAGCGGATTTCCTTTGGCAATCCGGTTGAGTTTCTGGGGCAGAGCTCGCGCTTCACGCCGCCAGGTGCAGCGAGCAGCATGCGTCCGTAGGTCTCGCCGATGCATCCGCTTGGCTACGAATCATCGAAGCGTCGGCCGGACGCGAAGCTCACCGCCGCCTTCGGAATCTGCGGCCTTACAGGCGGCCTGGCAGGCGCCTACGCAGGGCTTTGTGTACTCTTCTGGGGTCACCCGCCGATCGACATCGGTGCGGTCGTCCCATGCTTCGTGGCGCCAGGTTTGGTTGTCGCTATTTGTCTATCGGTCGTGATAATGCGGATGATTCGTCTTGCACCCTGGGCGCGCCTGGCGCTCGCAGTGATAGGCACGGGCGTCGTGACGTTGCTCGTAACGTATGTCGTTGGTGCCGTGATGTTCGGCTCAAGGCTGCCATGATCGACCTGCGGATGAGGATACATCACGCGCTCACGGCGGATCCCAGCCCCCGCCGCCCCAGGGGTGGCAGCGGCCGATGCGCTTGATGCCCATCCAGCCGCCGCGGATCGGGCCGTGCTTGCGCGCGGCCTGGATCATGTACTCGCTGCAGGTCGGGTGAAACCGGCAGTGCCCTCCGACGAAGCGGCCCAGCGTCGCGCGATAGATCAACACCAGCAGGATGATTCCCTGCGTCGTCGCTGAAGATATCGGGCGCGCCAAAGCCATTCGGATCGATCTTATGCCTGGGGCGCCCGGACTTGCGCTCCTGCACACAATGCCCCGCCACTGGAGTGGCGGGGCTTTCGCGCAAAGGGTTCAGCGTCTGCCGGTCGCCGCCACAGACGCCAGGTAGCGGGTGGCCAGCTTCCCGGCGTCGTCGGGCTCCACGGGAAACTCATCCACCAGCTTCCCATCCTTCAACACCACCACGCGCTGGGCATACGCCGCCACGCTCGGCTCGTGCGTCACCATCACGATCGTCCGACCCTCTTGGGCCAGCCGCTTGAGCAGCTCGCAGACGGCGCGGCCGTTCTCCGTGTCCAGGTTGCCCGTCGGCTCGTCCGCCAGGATCAGCGCCGGCTCGGTGACCAGGGCCCGGGCGATGGCCACGCGCTGTTGCTCGCCGCCGCTCATCGCGTCGGGACGGTGGCCGAGCCGATGGGAGA
>JBGTBZ010000332.1:0-2961 GCA_041749155.1 Phycisphaerae bacterium | reverse complement strand
CAGAGGCCCAGAGGGCGGGTCCGCGCGGCCCCAGTCTCTCTCTGGAGACTAATACCCCATGCCACAACAAACAAGAAACGAAATTCGCAAGGCGCGGTCACAACGGGGTCGCGGCCTTCTGGCGGGGATAAAAAAGGGGGCCGGCGGGGCCCGGCCCCCTTGGGGGTTGTATGGGGGTTGTACTCGCTGGACTATACCACAAGCCCGCGCGAGCGGCCCCTGGGGCTGAGGGTCTAAAGCTCCTTTACCCAGCTCTCCACGTCGTCAAGGTCTAACTCAAAACGCACGCCTTCGAGTGAAATGTTTTTGTTCAGGTGCACGATCATATAGCCGCCTTCGTCGCTGACGTGCGGATTTCGCCGCCAGAGAAATCAAGAATGTCAACCTACGCCGCACACTGGCCTCCCGCTACCTGAATTTATGCCACGAACCATGGGGAGCAGGAAGAGGGCAGGCCGAGGGAGGGCAATCCATCCCGCCGGACCACCCTATCCTAGCAAAGCGGTGGGTTGACGGAGGCTGGGGGTTGTGGCTGGGGCCGCAACTGAAGCCGTTGAGTGGATAAAACGAACGTTTACGGCTTTTTTGAAAAGCGGCCGCGTAGCACGCGCCATATCACCCGCAGATAGGGCGGTCCTACGTTCAACAGCTTGAAAGTGGAAATGCCCATTCCCTCTTTTCTGTTGATCCAGGAAGTGGGGACCTCGCGAATGTCGTAACCGGCGAGTATGGGCATTAAGCCGGTTTCCAGATTCGCGGCGAAGTGCGGTTCGAGAATCTCGATGCTCTTGAAGACTTCAGCGCGATAGAGCTTGAGGTTGTTGGTGATGTCCCGGATGTTTCGTGGCGCCAGAAACTTCAGCAGCACATGCGTTATGCGATTGCAGAGCACCTTGAAGCTTGGGTAGTTGACCAGGACGGATTCGTGTGAGAATCGGCTGCCGATGGCTCCGTCGTGTCCTGCCGCCATTCTATCGAACAAGTCTTTTAGTCCCGGGAGCAGTTGGACAAAATCGCAGTCCATGCTGAGAATCAGGGACCCGGTAGCGGCTGCGTAGCCGTCGCGCAATGCCCGGCCTACGCCATTGGGCGGCGAGCGGTCAATCAGCTTGACGCGGCTGTCGGTTTGCGAGATCTCCCTTATCACGTCCGCCGTGCGGTCTCGGCTATTGTCATTTACGAGCAGAATCTCGTGGATATAAGGGCCATACATGCCGGTCAGAGACGCCACCAGCTCGGGGATGTTCATCTCCTCGTTGTGGCAGGGCACGACGACGGACACAGCGCCGAAAAACTGGGTATGTTCGGCGAGGTTTGGAAGCGGCTTCGCTACGTGTGGCCCCGGCTTCACTGCCCAGACGAGTCGTGTGTTGCAGAAGACTCCCAGAAAGGGAATATGCTCGAGAACCAGGAGCTTGGATTTGGTGGCTAGGATGGCTTCGGGACTCATCCAATCCGGAACTATGTCATACGGCTGGATATGAGGCTCGACGAATCCGGCTTGCTTCAACGCCCGAAGCAGGTGGAGCTTCGGCAGCCGGCCGCCGGCGGCGGAGTTCTGCAGCACGGTCGCGGGACGGTCGTGATTGGGCTCGAACAGGAGAATCTGGCCGCGCGGTTTCAGCCAACGGAATATCGCCCGCAGAGACTCGTCACAGGTCGCCCGCGTGAGCACGGATGTGCCGACGACGTAATCGAACGACACGTCCATGTCGCCGAGTTCAGCGGGAGAAATGACTTTTACGCCGGCGCGTTCAAGCCGCTCCGTATCGGCTGCGGTTGCCGGGGAGAAGACTAACGCAGTGATCGGGTTGCGTCCCTTGAGCGCGGCGGCGAGGTGCTCGGCCCAGTCGCCGTGCCCTTCGGCGAAAACCAGAATCGATTCGCCGGGAAGCATGTACAGGCAGTTCCGCACGACGCGGGCGCGCAACTGGCTCTTGAGCACGCCGGACTCTGGATTCTTCTGCCGCTCCTGGTCGCGGTGGCGCTCAATGTGTTGCAGTTCTTCGACGGGTAGAGCCGGTCCCGAGTTCATGTCGCCTTGAAACACTGCCAGCAGAGTAGCCATGATCTCCTCTCTACACTTTTGTGGCGGCAACGCCCGAGCGGCTGCGAGCGCAATTCCGCACGATCTCTTCGAGAATGGAGGCGATATCGTATTCCTGCCGGAAACCCGGGAAGTCGCGGGTGAGCTTCGTCAGGTCGGATATGTAGCAGATATGATCGCCCTTCCTAGCCTGGTCAACGTACTTGTATCGCAGCGGATAGCCGAGTTGCCCGAGCGCGTCGACCGTCTCCAAAATCGAGATGCTGTTCTTTGGGCCGCCGCCGAGATTGTAAACTTCGCCGAACTTCGGCGAGTGAAAGAAGTCGAGAAACAGCCGTGCTACGTCCCGCGAGTGGATCTGGTCTCGAACCTGTTTCCCTTTGTAGCCGTAGATGGTGTACTCGCGGTCATTGACGGCGCAGGCGGCAATATAGCTCAGGTAACCGTGCAACTCGACCGCCGCATGCTGGGGCCCTGTCATGCATCCGGCGCGAAAGATACCGATCGGCATCTGAAAATAGCGCGCGAACTCCTGGCACAATACGTCAGCCGCTACTTTGGAAGCGCCGAATAGCGAGTGGAGGCACTGGTCGATAGACAAGCTCTCATCCACTCCAATGCGGCCGTCCGCGTACTCGAATCGCCGCTCGCGCTCAACGATCGGCAACGTATTAGGGCGATCGCCGTAGACCTTGTTGGTACTGGTGAAGCAGAAGGGCGCCTCGGGGCAGTAGTCGCGCGCGGCAACGAGCAAATTGAACGTGCCGGTCGCGTTCACATCGAAGTCGTCGTAGGGAATGGATGCCGCTTTGTCATGCGAGGGCTGGCCCGCCGCATGGACAATGAATTCGGGACGCTCGGCCGAGAGAAGATCACGAACGCCCTGCCGGTCGCGGATGTCGGCGTTGAAATGC
>JBGTBZ010000331.1:0-2128 GCA_041749155.1 Phycisphaerae bacterium | reverse complement strand
CCAGGCCGGGAGTTGCGTCAGTTCCCGCCCAGTCATCTCGCCCGCGATGCCTTCCCCCAATGCCTGCTGCCACCAGCTTTCCGTCTGGTGGTCATACATGATCATGTCGGAATGGCGCAGGAGGCCCGAGACACCGAAGGTCAGCGTCTGCCCATCCAGCCGCCCGTCGAACACCATGCCGGTATTGCAGAGCGGGCAGAAGGTGACCGCGATGGGGCTCCCATCCACCACATCGTTCACGATCTCGTGCCACATAAGGTAGCGGATCGGATAGGCCCGGGCGGGGCCGCTGTCGGGCACGTAGGTCATCACCGGCTCACGGTCGTCGAGCCGCGTCTCCTCCGAGGCGGGGACGAAGGCGGGATCGAGGATCGCCGGGATGCCGTCGCGCGGCGGCCCGCCCGATATGACCTCACCGAGATCGACGGCCATCCGCGAGAAGTCGGTGTTGGGCCAGCCGCGCTCGAAACGCTCCGACTGTGCAAGTGCAACGGAGACTGCGAGGAGAAGGGCAACCGGTGATACAGCGAGGGTCCGCAGTAGTTGCTGGCAGGCACCCGAAGGCAGAAACTGGCAGGGAGGATATTGGGTCATAGATAACCGCTCCACAATTGCAGGGAAACCGAGATCAGGACCATTCCGTCCCGCGTACGTTACGGTGCTCCGGATTTTGTGAACGATCATCCGCTTATCGGGCTGCGTTTGCCTCGGTGTCCAATGCGCCTGGAAATGCACAAGATCCACACGATGATTTTTGCTGCGCAGCAGGACAGTTTCGCCACGCCCTTGTCGAACGTCTGGACGGCGAGCTTCAGGCCCTCGACCGTGGTGAGGTAGGGAAGATCGTCTCGCCGAGCGCCTTGGTCGTCATGCCGAACGTCAGCGCCATGACCAGCGTCTGCACGCTGTCGGCCCCTTCGGCCTCCATTGTCACCCCGCCCAGCAGGCGGTCGGTCTCGGCATCTGCTACCAGCTTGATCATGCTGGAGGGCGGCGAATGGCGGGCGAGCGCCGTTGCCGCCGATCCGACCACGGTCGGGTATCACCTCTCCGCACTCTATTCGCCGATCGGCTGGCTGAGCTGGGAGCGGATCGTGCGGGCTTGGGACGCGGCCCAAGGGTCGGACGAGGCGATCAAGGCGTTCCGCAACACGATCCTTGGCGAGACGTGGATGGAGACCGGCGAGGCGCCCGACTGGCAGCGGCTCTACGACCGGCGCGAGCGCTGGACATCCGGCACCGTGCCTGCGGGTGGGCTGTTCCTGATGGCGGGGGCCGACGTCCAGAAGGACCGGATCGATGGTCGATGTCTGTGGCTGCTCCATGGGCGTCTGCGACCGGCAGTCTGTTCAAGTCAACGACAGGATCGAGTTCCGCGACGAGCGCAGGCGGACGCTGCGGTTGCGGATCAGGGCGAACATCAGCGCCCTGAAGCCTTCCGTGGCCCCGGCGATGCGCTTCGCCCGGTCGGCGTTCGACCCCCGGACCGCCTTCGTGCCCTTCCGGTCGTGGAGTTCCAGAAGCGACGCGCTCGAGATCAGCGACAGGTGGGTGAAGGCCTGCGGGAAGTTGCCGAGGAACGCACCGGAGGCGACGTCCACCTCCTCGGAGTAGAGGCCGACGTCGTTGGCGCGGGACAGAAGCTGCTCGAAGAGCGCGCGCGCCTCGTCCGCCCGTCCGATCGTCAAGAGCGCCTCGACCAGCCAGAAGCTGGTGATGAAGAAGGCGCCCTCGTCGCCCGCCAGGCCGTCGCCGCCGCGATAGCGATGCACCAGGTCCCGGGACCGCAGCTCCCGCTCCACCTGCTCGACGGTGCTTGCGATCAGTTCAGGCGTAAGCGGCAGGCCCAGAAGCGGGATCTGCAGCAGTGCCGCGTCCGTCGCGTCCGATCCGAACGACTGCGCCAGGTAGGGCGGCTGTCCGGCGCAGCCCTTCTCGAGGATCTCGTGGAGGATGCGGTCGCGGGTCTCGCGCCAGAGCGGCTTGTCGCCGAACAGGCGGATCGCCCGGTCGAGCGTGACCCAGGCCATCGCCTTGCCCTGCGTGAAGTGCCGCGGCGCGCACCGCATCTCCCAGATGCCGTGGTCGGGCACCTGCCAGACGTCGCAGACATGGTCCGCGACCCCTC
>JBGTBZ010000330.1:0-6553 GCA_041749155.1 Phycisphaerae bacterium | reverse complement strand
GCGCCAGCAGGATTATGAACAGCCCCTCGGACGCCGCCGACAGCCAGTAGGCGCTGGGAATGCTCCAGGCGATCAGGAACCCCCCGACCGCCGGCCCGACCATGGCGGCGATCTCGAAGCCGCTGGTGCGCCATTTCACGGCGTTCTCGAAGGCCTCGCGCGGGACGAGGCTGGGCAGCATGGCCGCCCGCGCCGGCCAGGCCACCCGGTTGAACGCCGCGTCCAGCAGCAGCACGAAGTACATCCAACCCACCGATCCCTGCCGGATCGAGAGGATCGCCAGCCCCACGCTGGCCAGGGCCGTCCCCGCCAGGCCGATCATCATGATCCGCCGCCTGTCGAACCGGTCCGCCAGCACGCCCGAGGGCAACGTCAGCAGGAGCATGGGGATGGCCTGCACGAGCCCGACCCAGGCCAGGCTCATCGGCTGCCCGGTGCGCTGATACACCTCCCACCCGATCGCCACGCTCTGGGCGGCGGTGCCCATGCTGACCAGGAGCGACCCGAAGAGGTAATTGCGGTACGAGGGGAAGCGGAACGCGTGATAAGGGTCGTGGCCAGAGCGAGCCGGGGCGGGATCCGTGGACGAAGGCTGGCTCATCGGCGGGCGATGCTAAGAGCCCAGCCCTCGAGGGGCCGCCGGGGGGACCAGCATCACGTTTCGAGTGCCCGGCTCAATCGCCGAAAGCGGCGGAAATGTCGATGCCCCGACTTGCCCCACCCACCGCAAACCATGATGGCTCGGCTACCCTGCGATCAGCGATTGCCCCGTCATTTCCCCCGGCTTCTGGAGCCCCATCAGCTCCAGCAGCGTCGGCGCCACGTCCGCAAGCCGGCCGCCGTCGCGGAGCTTCCGACCCTTAAGGCGGTCGTCCACCACTACCAGTTCCACCTTGTACAGCGTGTGCGCCGTGTGGGCAGGGCCGCCTGCCTTCCCATCCAGCGTCATCTGCTCGGCATTGCCATGGTCCGCCGTCACGATCGCACGGCCGCCCATCTGCAGCGTCGCCGCAAGCACCTGCCCGACGCACTCATCCACCACCTCGCAAGCCTTCACCGCCGCCGCCAGGACGCCGGTGTGGCCCACCATGTCCGGGTTCGCGAAGTTCACCACCACCAGGTCGTACCTGCCACTGCGGATCCGCCGGGCCGTTTCGTCCGCGACCCCGTAGGCGCTCATCTCCGGCTTCTGGTCGTAGGTGCTGACCTCCTGCGGCGAGGGGATGATCTGCCGGTCCTCGCCGGCGAACGGCTCGTCGCGGTAATCGTTGAAGAAGAACGTCACATGCGGGTACTTCTCCGTCTCGGCGCAGTGGAACTGCGTCATCCCCTTCAGGCTTAGATACTCGGCGAGGATCCCGGTCATCTTCGGCGCCTTGGGATAGGCCACGTTCACCGGCAACCCCTCCTCATACGCCGTCATCGTCGCGTAATAGAGGTTGAGCTTCGGCCCGCGCGTAAAGCCGTTGTTGGCATCGAAATCGTCGTAGACGAACGCCTTGGTCAGCTCCCGCGGACGATCGCCGCGGTAGTTGTAGAAGATCACGCTGTCGCCCCCCGCCACGCGTGTCTCCCATGGCTCCTGGCCCACCGTGCGCGGCGTGATGAACTCATCCCCCTTGCGGCTGGCCTCCGTCGGCTGGTCGTAATACTGCTGCACCGCCTCGGCCGCCGTGTCGAAGCCCATGAAGCCGCCGCGGCCGATCAGCAGGTCGTAGGCGTGCTGGACGCGGTCCCAGCGGTTGTCGCGGTCCATCGCGTAATACCGCCCCACCACGCTGACGATCCGTCCGACGCTGATCTCCCGGCATTTCGCTTCCACCTGCCCCAGATATTCGATCCCGCTGAACGGTGGGGTGTCGCGGCCGTCGGTGAAGGCGTGGATCAGCACGCGATCCCCCGGCACGCCCTGTCGCTTCGCCAGCTCCAGGCAGGCGTAAAGGTGCTCCAGCAGCCCGTGAACCCCCGCATCGCTGACGATGCCGAGGAGGTGGAGCTTCCCGCCCCCGTCGCGGGCCCGGCGGCAGGCCTCGACAAGCACCTGGTTCTCAAAAAACCGTCCCTCGCGGATCGCCCGGGTGATCCTCACGCTCTCCTGGTCCACGATCCGGCCCGCCCCCAGGTTCTGGTGGCCCACCTCGCTGTTGCCCATCGTGCCGTCCGGCAGGCCCACATCCATGCAGCAGGTCGCGATCAGCGTCCGCGGGTATTCGCGGGCGATCCGGTCCGCCACGGGCGTTTTCGCCAGCTTGACGGCGTTCACCGCATCATGGTCCGGATTCGGGTTAAATCCCCAGCCGTCGCGGATGATGAGGACCGTCGGAGTTCGATGCGTCACATGCGGCATTTACGACCTTTCATCTAACCCCGAACCTCCGTCTACGGCTAGCCGCCTCCTCAAGATAGCGGACACGGCGAAGACTGCATCAGTGCCTCACGAACCGCCCATCCTCCATTACGCTACCGTCAACCACGAATTCTCATGGCCACGATTTGTCCGGATTCTTGCCCTCTGGGTTGCTGTGGGCGCCACTCATGTCGGCACCGTGATGTTCCACGTGCATGATCATCGTGGTCTGCGTCTACCGTACCAAGCCCTGGCATGGAAGTGGACGCAGTTTGATTGCTTGGGCTCGGCAGCGATCGGCGTATGGCTGGCACTTGCAGGTTCCGCTTGCTTGCTACTCGTCCGCCTGCCATGGCGATGGGTGGTCGTGCTAATATTGGCGGTAACCGCCGCCGACGGCCTTGCCGTCTGGTACTTTCTCCACGAGCGAACATGCTTCAGCCTATAGAGGCCCGTCTGCAACCATTGGGCAGCGAGATTTCTTGAGGTGTTAGGGCCTTGGTGTGTATCGTCGGGCCCAGGTCCGCTAATGTTGGCCTGCCGGCGGAGCCGAAGTCTATGGAAGCCGTCCTGCCGCGCTCATGCCGCGCTCCGGCATAGTGTGCAGGGACACGGGACAAAGGACTGACCCATGCGAACCATCGCCCTCATGAACCAGAAAGGCGGCGTCGGAAAGACCACGACGACCGTCAACCTCGGCGCCGCCCTCGCCGAGCGAGGACGCCGCGTCCTGCTGGTCGATCTAGACCCCCAGGCCCACCTCACGATCACCTACGGTGTCGAGCCCGCCGACGGCCCCACCCTTTACGAGATTCTCGTCGGCGAGGCCGGCGTGCTGGAAGCCGTCCGCCGCCTGGAAGTGGCGGGAATCGGCGCCCGCGGGGGGGAAATCCATGTCCTGCCGGGCAGTCTGGACCTGGCGGGCCTCGAAAGCGAGATGTCCGACGCCGAGGGCCGCCAACTCCGGTTCCGCGAGGCGATGGAGCGGGCCGGCCACGATTACGATTTCGTGCTGCTGGACTGCCCCCCCTCGCTGGGGCTGCTGACGGTCAATGCCCTGGCCATGGCACAGGAAGTGCTCATCCCCATGCAGGCGCATTTCCTTGCCCTGCAAGGATTTGCCAAGCTTCTGGAGACGACGCAGCTCGTCAGCCAGGGCATGAACCCCGCCCTGCGCGTTTCAGGCGTCGTCCTGACCATGTTCGACGCCCAGACCCGCCTGGGCACCGACGTCGTCAACGAGCTTCAGGGCTTCTTCGACGCCGCTCGCGGACAGCACCTGCCCTGGAGCGACGCCCGCCTCCTGTCCACCAAGATCCGCCGCAACATCAAGCTCGCCGAGGCCCCCAGCTTCGGCCAGTCGATCCTCGCCTACGACCCCGCCAGCAACGGCGCCGCCGACTACCGCGCCCTGGCGGCGGAGATCGACGAGGGGTCGGATCTGGATCCCCGGGAGGAGCAGGCCCTGTCAGAAGACGTTGAGCCGCATGTGTTTAGACGAGAAACGGCGCGCCTGAGGGCCGCCGCAACCCCAGAGCAGGTCGGCGCTTAGTCCGGCTCCCTCTGGTAACATCCCCCACATGAAGCCGCATGACGAGCTCTGGCGGCGGCTGGAGGGCTTTCGCTTCGATGGCGACGTTGGAGCTGGTCACTTCGTACGCAAGCTCGCGCGCGACAATGGCTGGGCGGAGTCGCACGCCGGGCGCGTGGTCGAGGAGTATCGCCGCTACGTCTACCTCGCCTGCACCGCGGGACACGTCGCCGTGCCTTCGCACCCCGTGGATCTGGCCTGGCATCAACACCTGCTCGACACGCAGCCGTATTGGGACGAGTTCTGCCAAAAGGTGCTGCGGCGGCCCCTTCATCACCATCCTGCCCGGGCGGACGGCGACGATCGCCGGCGCTATGTCGATCTCTACAAGCAGACCCTGGCCAGCTACGAGAACACCTTCGGCGAAGCCCCGCCGCCGGACATCTGGCCACCGGCGGCCGTGCGATTCAGCTCGAGCCTTAAGCAAAGATCCTCGAAGGGGCACGATGGGCAATCGGCGGCGGGTGCGGGAGGTGGCGCGTGTGGAGGAGGCGGCTCGTTGAGTGACATCGGCGACGGCGGAGGGGCCGGTGACGGCGGGGGTGGGTGCGGAGGAGGGGGTTGCGGAGGCGGCGGGTGTGGCGGCGGATGAGGGGTGCAGTAGGCTTAGTTTGCGGCAAGTACTTGTCACCTCCGGATTTGGCGCTGGCCGCCGGCTGATTTGGCCTTGTAATGGCGACCGATGGCAGCGTCGCAGGATCGAGAGACGGCCCCGGAACCGCCCATCCCGCTCCGCAACCGAGTGCTCTACACGGTTGCGGTCGTCGGGACCGCCGCCATCGCCGTCATCCTGCTCTGGTGGCTGCGATGGGTCTTCTGTTTGGCCTTCCTGGCCATCCTCTTCGCGGTATTCCTGCGCGGCGGGGCGGATCTGCTGGCGTACGTGCTGCGCCGGGTGGTGGTACTGAAGCCGGCGGTGTCGCTGGGGCTTTTTTGCCTGATTTTCGTGGCGGCCGTGGCGGGATTCGTTTACTACGCGGTGCCCTCGATCGCCGAGCAGGGGGGCCAGCTCCGCGAAGAGCTGCCCGCTTCGATGGAGCGGCTCGAGAACCAGCTTCGCCAGTCCCGCTGGGGCACCTGGCTCGTGGAGGAGGGCGAGGCGATCGTCGATCAGGTACGGTCCACCACCCGCGCCGCAACCCAACCCTCCGAGGACTCGCCCGTCGCTGACCCACAGAGCAGTTCGGGCCAGAGCGTCAGCGGATCGCAACTGGCCACTCTCTTCCGCCACGCCGCCGGCTGGGCGACCAGCGCCGTGACCGCCATCGTCGCTCTCCTGTTCATCCTGTTCACCGGGTTGTACCTGGCGGTGGATCCGGCGCTCTACCAGCGTGGCATCCTCTGGCTGGTTCCGCCGCGGGGGCGGCGCAAGGCGGACTGCGTCCTGAAGCGCGTGGGGCACACGCTGCGCTACTGGCTGATGGGGCAGCTCGTGGCGATGCTGATCGTGGGTTTGCTGGCGGGAGTCGGCCTGTGGATCCTGGGCGCCCCCTTGCCGCTGGTCCTGGGAACTCTGGCGGCCTTTGCGGAGTTTGTGCCGAATTTGGGGCCCTTCATCGCCGCGTCGCTGCCGACGGTGATGGCGGCGACATCCGAGGGCCGCTTTCTTGACGGCCCCTCCCTGGCGGTGGCCGTGCTGATCCTGTTCCTGATAATTCAGAGCCTGGAAAGCTACGTGATTACGCCGATCATCCAACAGCGAGCAGTGGAGCTTCCGCCGGCGCTGCTGATCACGACGCAGCTTGCCGCGGCGCTGCTGCTGGGCCCGCTGGGAGTGATTATCGCCGCACCGCTGGTGGCGTCGGTGATGGCGGCGCTTTCGGAGGTGGTGGTGGTCGGCGACCCGGATCGAGAGCATCCCAAGGATCGCGTTCCGGCGTAAGGGTGATCGGGTTCGACCGAACCGCGGGCGTCTCGACACGTACCAGCCGACGGGCTAAAGTGCCCCCGATCGAGCCCAGGTGGCGGAATTGGCAGACGCACTACCTTGAGGTGGTAGCGCCAACAACAACGGCGTGCTGGTTCGAATCCAGTCCTGGGCACTAAACCGGCCGGCGAGCGAAGGCTCGCCGGTTCCTCGTTGGGGCGCCTAACGAAGAACGGCTTCGTGCAGCCGCAGGAGAATCAGCTCCACGTCGCTCAGCTCTCCGAACTCCCGCACCGCCTCGCGCGCCAGGGCGGGATCATCGGTAACCAGATCATCCGCCCCCCGCGCCATCAGACGCAGCATTTCATCCTTCCGGTTGGTCGTCCACACCGCCACGTCCAGCCCGCGGGCTGCCGCGCGGGCACGCAGGCGGGCGTCGAACTGACCCTTCCCGACGCTTAGGAAGTCGACTTCCAGCCGCGTCACGTCGCCCAGCCGCGCTGAGACCACATAGCCCAGCCGGATCTCCGGCGCCAGCCGCTGCGTTTGCGACAAGCCACTCGACTCCAGCGAAATCACCGACACTTCGCCGGCCATATCTACCCGACGAACCAGCGCCACCACCCGCTCCGCCAGCCGCGGATCGAACCCGTAGTACTTCAGCTCGATGCTGAGCCGGATGCGGCCGCGCGAGGCCTCCAGGAACTCTTCCAGTGTGGCAAAACGCGACCCCAGAGGCTCCTCGCCG